>JBIPNX010000464.1:0-4494 GCA_044378145.1 Flavobacteriales bacterium
GTTGGCAATGTTCCGTTTTTAGCAAAAATTGCGGCTAAATACGGCATTACTAAAGTAAGAAGGCCTTTTTACAGGTCGGGCTCATTGGAAATGCGCCAGGTTTACCATGTGTATTTTAACAACTATGCTATGATTAACGACCTTATGCGCGAGGCCAAATCTGATGCAACTGTTGAATATGCTGAAAGGGTGCCTATTTTAAAAACTACGCTAACCCCTAACGACTTAGGAACCCAAAGCTGGACTAACGGCAATTGGTCATTATTCATGATTAACGCGCAAGGCGCATGGGATAATACCACCGGTAGCCCTACCAACACACAGGTAGCTATTGTTGATAATGCGGTGCAAATTACCCATACCGATTTATCAGCTAATATTTATACCAACCCGGGAGAGGTTGCCAATAATGGTGTTGATGATGATGGCAACGGCTACATTGATGATGTTAATGGATGGGACACAGGCGATAACGATAATAACCCTATGCCGCCAAATACATCATATGACCACGGTACACACTGCGCGGGCATTGCTAGCGCCACTACCAATAATGGGACTGGTGTAGCATCTATTGGCTACAGCGTAAAAATTATACCTGTAAAAGCTACAGGCAATGCCGACGGTGCAAACTCTGTTAGTGCAGGCTACGAAGGTGTTGACTATGCCATTTCTGCAGGTGCAGATATTATTAGCATGTCTTGGGGCGGCGGCGGAAGCAGCCAGACAGCCCAAAACCTATATAACTACGCAAACACACAAGGTATATTATGTATAGCTGCTGCAGGTAACGATAATGTGAATACCGTTTTTTACCCTGCAGGATATACTAACGTAATGAGCGTTGCCTCTACCGGCAATGGCGGATCTAACGACCAAAAATCTAGCTTTTCTAACTACGGAACATGGATAGATATATCTGCTCCCGGTGCTAATATCCGCAGCACAGTACCTACCAGTACGTATGGTATGATGAGCGGAACCTCTATGGCTTGCCCATTGGTTGCAGGCTTAGCAGGTTTAATACACTCAATCAACCCCAACCTTACCCCTGCCCAAATAGAAAACTGTATAGAAAGTACGGCAACAAATATCAACTCATCTAACAGTAGTTATGTAGGCCAGTTGGGTGCAGGCCGTATCAATGCGCAGGCAGCTACTGCATGTGCATTAGCTACAGTAAACCCATACGATGCTTCTATACTTAGCGTTAACTCACCAAGCGGTGCAGCTTGTGTTACAACCTTTACCCCACAGGTAACACTAAAAAATTCAGGTTTAAACACCCTTACTGCTGTAACTATTGGCTGGCAGGTTGATGGTGGTGCCGTAACCAACTACAGCTGGACCGGCACACTTGCATCGCAAGCGCAGGTAAACGTTACCCTACCAAACATTACTGTTGCCCCGGGTAACCACACTTATACAGCTACAAGCGGCAATACCGTTAACGGCAACCAGAATGATGGAAACAATACTAACAACACTGCAACGGGTGCTTTTAGCGCTTTAAGCTCAACCGGCCAGGTGCTGCCCTTCTTTGACGATTTTGAGACAGGTACTTTTGCTACCAAAGGCTGGACGGTTGTAAACCCCGATGTTGCATCTACATGGGGTATTGCTACCACTGCAGGTCAACAGGCAGGTACAAAATCAGCAACAGTTAATTTTTATAACTATGCTACCACAGGCGAACGCGATGGTTTGGTAACACCTACCTTAAATCTTCAGGGCCTATCATCAGCTACGTTATCTTTTGAATACGCTTACAAACGTTATAATAACAACGGCACACCATCTCCAACCGATTCTCTTGTAGTATTGGTATCTACCAACTGCGGCGCAACTTACCCATTCCGCATTTTTGTAGGTGGTGAAAATGGCTCGGGCAACTTTGCTACAGCAGCTTCATCGGCTACAGAGTTTGTTCCAGGAGTAACAGACGACTGGTGCTTTGGTGCTGCGCCGGGTGTTTCTGTTTGCCCAAGCATTGCGTTAACACAATTCCTTGGCCAGTCTATCCGTATTAAGTTTGAAAGCTGGAATAACTACGGAAACAACTTATATATTGATGATGTAAACATTACCGGTGTAACGGCTATCCAACCTCCTACCCCATCGTTTACAGCAAGCACAACAACTATTTGTGCAGGTCAAAGCATTACGTTTAACAGCACTACCACAGGTAACCCAACATCTATTCTTTGGACATTCCCAGGTGGAAGCCCCGGTACCTCTACACAAACCAGCCAGGCAGTTACATTTGCCAACCCCGGCACGTATGTAGTTACCCTTGCTGCTACCAACCAGGGCGGAACAAACACAACTACACAAACCATTACTGTTAATGCCATACCTAGCATAACCGTTACCCCGGCTACCGCAGCTATTTGCGCAGGAAGCAACGTGGTACTTACCGCTTCTGGTGGCACAACCTATACATGGTCTCCCGCAACAGGCTTAAGCGGCACTACAGGGGCTACTGTTACAGCTAACCCAACAACAACCCAAACGTATACTATAACAGGAACTACAAGCGGTTGCAGCGGTACTACTACTAAAACAGTTACTGTTACCCCACTACCTGTTGTTACCGTTACGCCTGCCAACACAACAATATGTGCAGGTGGCAGTGTAGTATTAACCGCTACAGGCGGCACAACTTACACATGGTCTCCGGCAACGGGCTTAAGCGGTACTACAGGAGCTACTGTTACGGCTAGCCCAACAGGTACACAAACCTATACTATAACAGGCACAACCAATGGTTGCAGCGGTACTACAACCAAAACTGTTACAGTAAACCCGGCACCAACACTTACAGCTACTGCAGTAGATAACTCATTATGTGCAGGCGAAAGCACCGTACTTAATGTTACAGGTGGCGGTACTTATACATGGACCGGCAGCGGCTTAAGCGGCAATTCAGGTGCCAGCGTAACAGCTACCCCATCACAAACTACCACTTACAACGTATCGTCTACCGTTAGCGGATGTACGGGTACTACTACAGTATCAGTAACTGTTAATCAATTGCCAACAGTAGGTGTTAGCGCTTCTAACAATAACCTATGTTCGGGTTCTCCGTCTACTTTAACAGCAACAGGCGCAACAAACTTTACCTGGAGCGGCGGTACTATTGGTGGCCAAACTACCAACCCAATTACTGTTAACCCAACCCAAACCACAACCTATACTGTTACAGGTGTAGATGGTAACGGTTGCAGCGATAGCGAGACTATTACGGTTAACGTAAGTGGTACAGCACCATCATTAAGTGCCGAAACCAATAAAGACACTATTTGTCTTGGTACTACCATTACATTAAACGCACAGGGTGCAACTAACTATTCATGGACCGGTGATGGCTTAAACAGCGCATCTGGCGATGAGGTAACAGCCAACCCAACCCAAACTACTACGTTTGTAGTATCAAGCAGCGATGGCGGATGTAATGCAACTGCACAGATTACGGTAGTGGTAAACCTTCCTCCGGCTACACCATCTATCTCTATTAATAATAACATGCTTGTTTCATCTCCGGGTACTTATTACCAATGGTATTTAGATGGTCAGCCTATAAACGGTGCTACCAACCAGGCTTACACTCCAACGCAAGACGGCAATTACACAGTAGAAATTACCGATGCTAACGGTTGTACTTCAATGTCTAATCCATTCCCATATACTACGGGAGTTAGCGAGGCTGCCTTTGGTGGTAAGGTTAACATTTACCCTAACCCTGCCTTTAACGAAGCCTTTATTGATATTGCCATGAACAAGCCATCGGATATAAGCATACGCTTATTTAACTCTGTAGGCCAAAACCTTGGTGGATTAGAAAGTGTAGAAAGCCTTGGCGGACGTTTTGCTTTACCAATAAACGGATTACCGGCAGGTATCTATATGGTTGAAATTAATGCAGGAGGCAAGCAGCTGGTTAAAAAGCTGGTGCTTACCAAATAAAAAATAGTTGATTGAAATAAGGACGAGGGTTGCCAGACAGGCAGCCCTTTTTCTTTTTGCCCTTACACCCTCCTTAAATCCCTCCCCAAGATAGAGGGACTTTAAAACATTAACACATAGTATCTGTTTGGTGCGCTTATGATAATATTTCTACTTTTACGCTAGATGAAAGTAACACCCCTTTCGTATAAGCAAACAGGCTTCTTTTCGCAGCTTATTGCCGATTACCTTGACGAGCACGCAAACGTTGCCCCCTTATATAGTTTCCCGTTTACCCAACAGGGTTTTGAAAAAGCCATTGCCTACCGCCAAACCAAGCCTGTAAACAGGGCTGCGTTGGTAGCTGCATTAGAGCAACAGTATAAGAAGGGCAATACAAACCCGACCGATGCTACCGCAGCTAACATCCAACTCTTAAAAGACGATAACACCTTTACCATAGTTACCGGCCACCAGCTTTGCCTGTTTACCGGGCCGTTGTACCTTATTTACAAACTGGCCGATTGTATCAGCCTTGCCCGCCAACTA
>JBIPNX010000230.1:0-4478 GCA_044378145.1 Flavobacteriales bacterium
TTTACTTAGTAACGGTAGAGCGCAATGGCATTAAGTCTAACGTGCTTAAGCTGGTAAAAACACACTAGAAAAACCTAATACCCCAATAAACAAAAAACCCCACTGACGTGAGTCAGCGGGGTTTTTATATGTTGTTATATCTAATTACTTAGTAACTGATAAGTTAAGTGTTTTAGTACCACCAACGGTGCGTAAAGTAACCAAGTAGTTGCCTGTAGCTAAACCATTAACATCGTATTGGTAAGTGTGCTCACCTTTAAGGCGGGTGCCAAGGCTGCGTTTGTCAACTTGTTTGCCGCTTAGGTCATAAACCTCAAGGCTAACAGGACCCGGCTTAACAAGGTTAAAGTTTAGGTTAACGGTGTTTGCTGCAGGGTTAGGGAACATAACCATGTTTACATCAACTTTGGCTTCGTCAATGTTAACGGTACCATCACCTGTAAGGCAAATGTCGTCAATAGAAATTAAGTTGTCATCGTCAGCATCGTGTAAAAACGCGATGAAGATTTTTTGGCCTGCATAAGCAGCAAGGCTAACGCTGTGTGGTTTTAATACACCTAGCAGACGGATAGAATCACCACCGTATTCTATGTAAGTGCCATCTAAACCATGTACCTCACCATCAGAGAAGGTAAAGCCTGCATAAGAGCTATCTGGCAATGGGTCTACGCGAGAAAGGTACTCAGCTTCAACATAGAGAGTATCGGTAAAGTTGTTCTCAAAATTATCGGTAGTAGATACCAATACTTTGTAACCATCAGCATACAATGGAGTTTGGCGTGGAGCCGATTTCCATGATAATACGCCGCTTGCATCGTTTAACTGGATTGAAGGCAGGATGAAGTAATTCAAGGCCTGGCCTGCAGGGTCAAACCAAGAGCTTGACGCAAGGGCAACGTTAGTGTCGCCATCAATTGTTAACGAATCCTGAATTGCAAAAGGAAGGATTAAGAACCACTCCAGGTCGCGGTCGTTAGCATCGGTTAACCCGTCGCCATCAAAGTTGTAGCCCGATACATCGTACTGGGCGCCGCTTGGCGGGGCAACTTCGTAGTTAAAGTTAATTACATTGTTGAAGTCTTCAAAAAGAAGAGTGTCTTGCGCTGTGGCTAATTTGCCCACAACTAAAAAAACAAGAGCGAGTAACAGTTTTTTCATTGTGTGTTATTTTATGTTAGTTATTTACGGTAAGGGCAAAGTTATACATTATCTAATTATTTGATAATCTTGACGAAAACATTTTTGGCTAATGTTGCCATTTGCCTTTGATACTAAGGACAATATCTATTTAAAAATGTTTAAAACCCGTAGATATCGCCGTATTTTTTGTTGGCATAGTCCATAAAGTAGGTTGCATCAAGCGGTTTGCCGGTAACCAACTCGCACACCTGGCGCGATGTTAAATTGCGGCCCTTGTTATGTATCTTCTCCCGTAACCAGTTAAGCAATGGGGCTGTTTGGCCCAATGCAATGCTGTTTTCAAGTCCGGGTATTTCGCTTACGGCTTGCGCGTAAAACTGCGCTGCATACAAGCTACCTAACGAATAGGTAGAAAAATAGCCCATGCTGCCATGGCTCCAGTGTACATCTTGCAGCACGCCCTGCGAGTAATTAGGCACATCAATCCCCAGGTATTCTTTGTATTTGGCATTCCAGGCTTCGGGCAGGTCTTTGGCCGATAGGGTACCTTCTATCATATCCAGCTCCAGCTCAAAACGGATAATGATATGAAAATGGTAAGTCAACTCGTCGGCCGAGGTACGGATAAGTGATGGCTCTACCCTGTTAAATGCCTTGTAAAATGCCTCTAACGGCACATTGCCCAGTTGGGTATTGAATGTTTTTTGAAGCGTTGGGTAGTTGTGTTGCCAAAAACCTTTGCTACGGCCTACGTTGTTCTCCCACAGGCGGCTTTGGCTTTCGTGTATAGCTAATGATACCGCCTCGCCCGATGGCAAACCGTAATCAGCAGCTGGCAGGCCTTGTTCGTAAAGCGCATGGCCCCCTTCGTGTATGCAGCTCCATATCATTTCGGCTAAGTCATTCTCGCTTACGCGGGTGGTAACGCGCACATCGCCACTACCAAAGCTAACGGTAAACGGGTGGGCCGATATGTCTTGCCGGCCGGCAGAAAAATCGTAGCCCATTTGCTTAAGCAAATCAATACCAAAATCCCACTGGGCCTGCTTATCAAAGTGTTGTTTAAAGAAGGAATCGTCGGGCTTTTGGGCGGCAAAAATCTTATCCAGCAACACTTTCAACCCAGGTTTAAAATTATCAAACAGTTCTTTTACGTCTGCTGATGTGGTTCCCGGTTCGTAATCGTCTAACAGCGCATCGTAAGGGTGTTTATCGTAGCCTGCAATATCAGCTTCGCGGCGTTTAAGGTCTATCAGCTTTTGCAGCTTAGGCTCAAAAATGGCGTAGTTGTTGTCTTTTTTAGCTACCTGCCATGCCTGAAAACCGGCAGAAATAGCGATACTCATTTCCTCTACAAATTGGGTAGAGAACTTGTTGCGCTTTTCAAAATCTTTGGCGGTGCGCTCTACATTGCTGCGTTGCAAACCAGTAAGGCTGGTATCATTTAACAAACCTTTAAGAATGGTATCCAGCGCCGGGGCGGTGGCCAACTCGTGCGCAATGCCTGATAATGTAGCCTGCTGCGATGCCCTGCCTGCGGCACCTTTTTCGGGCATAAAAACTTCCTGGTCCCACTGCAAAAGGGCGTTGGCAAAATTCACATCGGCCAGTTTGCGCAAGTGGCTAACATAGTTTTCGTAGCTCATTTATTCTTCTTTCCTTTTTAGCATAGTTATAATAAAAAACACCCAACCTGTAATCAACAGGACACCCCCTATTGGAGTTACCAAGCCAAAGCCCTTAGGTATGTTAAGCCCTGTTACTGCAGATGTAGACAACAAGTATATAGAACCTGAGAATATACAGGTGCCCCAAATAATAAGGTTTGTAGAAAAAACAAAAAACGGGCTTAGGTATTTTTCAACCATAAGGCCAAAAACAAGCAGCGCTAGCGCATGGTAAAACATAAACTTTACGGCTGTGTTAAAGCCTTCAAGGCTGCGGGGTTCCAGCTTGTCGCGCAACGCGTGTGCGGCCAGTGCGCCGAGCACAACACTTAACAGCGCAAATACACCGCCTGTAACAAATAACTTTTTTTGCATGGGCCAAAGGTAATTAGCCTGTAAAAGAAAACTACACCGTAGAGAATAAAATTAAAAGAGGCCCGGCTCTAACCTAAACCCAAAAAGGAACAGATATAGATTAATAGCCACAATTATACCCAGGAAAATAAGGCCACCATAGCTGTATTTAGCTTTATAACTCTCCTCAAAAAATTGCACCTTAAACTTGCGTTCGCCAATGCGCACAAATACCGAAATTGACATTAAGAATGTTGCCAGTACCGTAAACCAAACTACCCGCCACTCAAAAAACATACGCAACGCAGGTACGGCTATCATAAGTGCAAACGATGGAATTAATAATACATAAAACGCAAATATCCTGTAGTTATTCCGTTTCATATACTTCATTGCCGGTGTAAACTGCAAAAAATTATGGGCAAAAATGCGGCCATAGAAAATAATCAAAATAAGCGCAATTAACGCCGCAATAAAGCGGTCGCGCTCGTCCCAATACCAGTAGCGCGTTAACACACCAACACCCGAAGTACGAATATAGGGGGCTGCCAGCCATTGAACTAAAAAGTAATTTATGGCATTGATAAACAACCAAAACCAAAACATACGGTAGTTAATTCGCTTTTTGGGCGTGGCATGAAATATAGCGTAGCTGATTGCCGCCATTACAATACATAAAAGCGGGCCGGCACTGTATATGGTTTTTACCGCCCTAACATACCAGCCTTCGTTTTTTACAAAAACAACATAGTTGTGCAGTAATATGGGTTCTTGAACATAGTGGTAAGCCCCAAAATACCATATAAGGTTATGCATCAGGTTTACAACCCCAAAGGCTGCAAGGCACATAATTGTAGAGTTAAATGCCACCTTTTTAAAGGCATCTATAATTTCTGCACGCGTGTATGACTCGTCTTTAAGCAATTTCTCCCCTACTTTTAGTTTAACAAAACTAATGCTTTTTTCTTTTTTGCAAAGAGGTATTTGTTTAGAGGGTATCTTTGCGGGCTATTAATCTTATAATATGACAGATAAAATTGTTTTCAGGCTGGTGGCAGGTATCACCGTTTTTGTTTGCGTAGTTGTTTTTGTATTGAGCTTAAAGGTAATACCGGTGCCCAACCCAATACCTTCTTTTGTTTTTCAACTGCCTAAGTTAAATGCGTTTTTAAACGGTACTTGTTCGCTGTTACTTATTTTTTCTTTTTATCAAATAAAACAACGTCGCAACATCCAACTGCACAAAAAGTTAAACCTTACAGCCTTTGGTTTATCATCATTGTTTTTGGTGTCGTACATTACCTACCATTGGATGGC
>JBIPNX010000231.1:0-4474 GCA_044378145.1 Flavobacteriales bacterium
TGCGGGGCAAAGATGTGCTGGAACATCGGTAACATTTACAGCCACGCCTGTTAATGGAGGTGGGCTTCCCGGTTTACAATGGAAACTAAACGGGGCTAACGTAGCTACCGGTACAACTTTTACTACATCGGCTTTAACAAATGGCGACCAGGTAAGCGTGGTGTTAACATCAAGTTTAACCTGTGTAAACCCTACTACTGCTACGTCAAACGTTATTACAATGACAGTAGTGCAGCCGGTTACTCCGTCGGTATCAATAACTGCAAATCCAATTGGCGCCATATGTGCAGGTGCTAACGTTACGTTTACGGCTACGCCAACTAATGGCGGGGCTAATCCTGTTTATCAATGGAATTTGAATGGAACCCCTGTAGGGGCAAATTCGGCTACTTACAGTTCCAGTCTGCTACAAAATGGCGATGTTGTATCGGTTGATTTAACCTCTAACGCTGCTTGTGCCCAACCAACAAATGCAACATCAAATCAAATAGCGGTTACAGTAAACCCGGTTATTAGTCCAACGGTTAGTATATCGGTAAACCCGGTTATGCCTGTATGTTCGGGCACTAACCTAACCTTTACAGCAACACCAACTAATGCAGGTAATAACCCATCATATCAATGGAAAGTTAATGGTGCAAATGTGGGCGCTAATTCTGCTACTTATAGTAGTACCGGCCTTTCAAATAATGATGTGGTTTCTGTTGTGTTAACATCAATCAACCCGTGTGCAAACCCTGCATCAGCAACCTCTAATACTATTACTGTACAAATAAATTCTGTATTAGTACCATCGGTAGGTATAGTAGCAAACCCATCGGGGGCTATATGTGCAGGTACCAACGTTACGTTTACAGCCAGCCCTACTAATGGAGGTACAACACCTGCGTACCAATGGACAGTTAATGGTGCAAACGTAGGTGGTAACTCGGCTACATACAGCAGCAATGCTTTAAATAATGGTGATGTTATAGCAGTGACGTTAACGTCAAGCGAAGGCTGTGCTAACCCAACAACGGCTACCTCTAATACCATTACCATGACGGTTAACCCGGTATTGGTACCATCGGTAACTATAGTTGATAATCCTCAAGGACAGCAATGTGCAGGTACGCCTATTACATTTACAGCTACGCCTGTAAACCCGGGTAATAACCCAACATACCAATGGCAGGTTAATGGTACCAACGTAGGTGCAAGTGCGCCAACATATACGTATAGCACACCCGCAGATAATGACGTGGTTACAGTTATACTAACATCTAACGCTACGTGTGTAAGCCCTGCAACTGCAACTTCAAACAGCATAACATTAGATATATTACCTACTGTAGTGCCAACCATAAGTTTTACTGCCGACCAAACTATGCCGGTTTGTGATGGAGTTGCAATTACTTATACTGCTACAATTGCAGGTGGTGGTCCAAACCCGGCTTATCAATGGTATGTTAATGGTGTAGCAGCTCCGGGTGCAACAACGCCTACTTTTAACAATCCGGCTACTAATAATGATATTATTACTGTTCAGCTTACTTCGGATGCACAGTGTGCCAGCCCGGTTACAGCAACATCTACACCGCTTACTGTTCAGTCGCAACCATTCTTAACACCATCTGTTAGTATTGTATCTAATACATCGGGTACCATATGTGTTGGTCAAAGTGTAACATTTACTGCAACTCCTGTAAATGGTGGGGCATCGCCAAGTTACCAATGGATTGTAAACGGAAACCCGGTAGGCCCCAATAGCGATACTTATACAACAACAGGTATTTTACCCGGAGATGTTATAGAGTGCGTATTAACATCAAACTACCCATGTTTAAATACTCCAACAGCCAGTTCTAACCTTATTACGCTGCAAATTAATCCGCCAATTACTGTTACAATAACAACAGTACCTGATATTATTTGTGCTTACGAAACAGCTGTGTTGACTGCTACTGCTCAAGGCGGAGACGGTGGCCCTTATACCTATACCTGGGATAATGGAGACAGTGGCTCTACCATTACCGTATCGCCTGATTTTACACAAACCTATACCGTAACAGCTACCGACCAATGCGGCTCAACACCGGCAACAGCTACCAGCACTGTTACAGTAAAAATTACGCCTGTAGCAGATTTTACTTTTGCTCCTGATAGCGGTTTAACAACACTGGACGATATCAACTTTAATAACAACTCGTTTAACGCATCGTGGTGGACATGGTACTTTGGCGATGGTACCGTATTGGATACAACCGATATGCCAAGCCATAACTATACACTGCCTGATGTGTACGAGGTAAAACTGGTTGTTACCAGTGCCGATGGCTGTGTGGATAGCACTACCGTTAAAATTAATATCAGAGACGAATCATTGTTCTACATACCTAACGCGTTTACACCCGATGGTAACGGGTTAAATGAGTTGTTCAGGGTGTATACCTGGAATATTGACGTTCCAATTGAACTGGTAATTTATGACAGGCTGGGCGTGGAGGTATATAACTCTACCGAAGATAACCCTAACGGAGGTGTTTACTGGACAGGCCAGAAACACAACCAGGGCGACTTGTTGCCTGATGGTGTGTATGTGTACTACTTGTATATAAACGCGCCGTATCTGGATAAGACACGAAGGCTAACCAGAGGTACGGTTACCATGATTCGCTAACGGTTGATAATTTACCGTTTACAGACCCACCCAATAGTATTACCTTTGCGCACATTAGCTTCTTAAGGTGTATTTAAAATCATTGCATTTAGTCAATTTTAAAAATTACGAGCTGGCAGACTTAACGTTTTTGCCTGCCGTAAACTGCTTTACCGGCCTTAATGGTTCAGGTAAGACAAACCTGTTAGATGCAGTGCACTACTTAAGCGTTTGCAAAAGTTTTTTAAATCCTGCCGATAACCAGAATATAAAACAGGGCGAAGACCTGTTTGTAATACAAGGCAGGTTTGATAACAACGGTGCCGAAGATGAGATTTTTTGCGGGCTAAAACGCAACAGCAAAAAGCAATTTAAGCGAAATCAAAAAGAGTACGAACGCCTGGCCGACCATGTGGGGTTGTTTCCTGTTGTATTAATATCACCCGAAGATAGTGTACTGATAAGCGGTGGTAGCGAGGAGCGCCGGCGGTTTGTAGATAATACGTTATCGCAAACAGATAAAAGCTATTTAGAAAACCTGATTAGCTACAATAAGGTTATAGTGCAGCGTAATGTAGCTTTAAAGCAGTTTGCTGCCGACAGGCGCTTTGATAACGATTTGCTAGCTATTTACGATGAGCAGCTGGTGTCATTTGGTATGCCGGTATACAATACCCGCAAAGCCTTTTTAGAAGAGTTTGCCGGGGTGTTTAATGCCAACTACAATTTTATTTGCGGTGGTGGTGCAGAGCACGCCATAATAGAATATAAAAGCCAGTTTGATGAAGGAGAGTTTGGTGCGCTATTGCTAAACAGCCGCGATAAAGACCGCATTAACCAGTACACAACCGTTGGTATACATAAAGACGATATTCAGTTTGATCTGAACGGCAATGCGGTTAAGAAATTTGGCTCGCAGGGGCAGCAAAAGTCATTTATAATGTCGCTTAAGCTGGCGCAGTTTGAGTATCTTTATAAGGTTAAGAAAGTAAAGCCATTATTGTTGTTAGATGATTTGTTTGATAAACTGGACGATATACGCGTTAAGAAGATTTTACAAATGGTAAGCCTGGGTAACTTTGGGCAAATTTTTATTACCCATACCGACCATACCAAATTGGCTGCTATATTAGATACTACTGGAACAGAATACAAAATTTTTGACGTGCAACAAGGCGCAGTAACAGCATGAGAAAGACCAACGAGCAAACAGTGAAAGATGCTTTAGCAGCTCTTTTTAAAGCGTATGGGCTGGATACGCGCATGGCCGAAAAGAAACTCATAAACTCGTGGCCTGCACTCTGTGGACCCATGATTGCCAAATACACCCGCAACATATACATCAGTAAAAAGAAGTTATTTCTGGAGATTGATAACTCTGTAATAAGGGAAGAAATAATGTTTGCTAGGGAGAGCCTTATCAAGAAGCTTAATGATGAAGCGGGCTCTGAACTAATTACCGAGATAGTTGTAAGGTAATTTTATCTTTTATCCTTTTTCAAAATAGAATAATGCCTACCTTAGCCAATTGATAGCTTTTAAAGCTTTTTATTGTGGCTAATAAATTAATCTTTTCGGTTTATAATGATCCTTTGACGGGTACTGTAATTGAGCCTTACATCATAAAGCTGCTCGATGACGGAAAATACTCATATACCTATAAGAAGGTAGCCACCGAAAATTTAGCCAACCACGAATACAACTTTACCGATGCCGAGAAAACACTGGTACGGTATTGTACGGAGGCAGGCCACCACAACCTGGCTAAAATATTCAACAAGAAGAAGCTTAAAGACGACGACTTTCTTCGCGACTTTGTTACCGACCCCAAGCATA
>JBIPNX010000465.1:0-4473 GCA_044378145.1 Flavobacteriales bacterium
CATTGGCATTAACGCCCCCACAGGTTACCTCAACCTTAAAATGGACGGCAAGAGCGACTATGGCGATTTGAAGTGCATTGTGCGCAAGGCGAATGAGTATAAGACGTTGCATTTACAGTCTTTCGGCCGCACAGACCGTTACCTGGAGGGCAAATACGATTTAGAGATTTTAACCACCCCACGCATATCATTAACCAAGGTTGATATTACCCAAAGCAGCACTACTACCATTGAAATTCCTAAACCGGGATTGGTATCACTGCAAATGCCATCGGAAGGTTATGGAACCATCTTTTTAGAGGAAAAGGGCAAGCTGGAATTTGTACTGAATTTAGACGACGGCGCTACTTATCAAAACTATGTGTTACAACCGGGCCACTACAAAGTAGTATGGCGCAGGCGCAACGCATCAGAAACGCTTTATACTGTTGATAAGCCCTTTGTTATAGAGTCGGGTAAGTCTGTTGCTATAAGCCTTAAGTAAGTGCTAGGTTCTAGGGGCTAGTTTTCTTAACAATTATACTTTCAGTTTTCAATTTTCAGATAGTAAAGACCACTTTTCAACACCCTTAATACTTTCTAACAACCCACGGTGGCAGCATAGCGAATAGTATATTTGCGGCTTATAAAACCCCACCATGCAATATACCTCATCTGGCGATAAAGATACCCGTTCGGGCTTTGGCGAAGGATTACTGGAACTTGGCCGCACCAACCCCGATGTTGTTGCCCTTTGTGCCGACCTTACCGGATCGCTTAAAATGGATGCCTTTGAAAAAGAGTTCCCTGAGCGCTTTTTTCAAATAGGTATTGCAGAGGCTAACATGATGGGCATTGCCGCGGGTATGACTATCGGTGGTAAAATACCCTTTACAGGTACGTTTGCCAACTTTTCTACCGGCCGTGTTTACGATCAGATACGCCAGTCTATTGCATACAGCGGAAAGAACGTTAAAATATGCGCTTCGCACGCGGGTTTAACCCTGGGCGAAGACGGTGCCACCCACCAGATATTAGAAGATTTAGGTATGATGCGCATGCTTCCGGGTATGACGGTTATCAATCCTTGCGATTTTAACCAGACCAAAGCCGCAACCATTGCTATTGCAAAGCATAAAGGCCCTGTTTACCTGCGCTTTGGCCGACCTAAGGTGGCTAACTTTACCGCACCCGACCAGGTATTTGAAATAGGAAAAGCCATTACGTTTGTTGAAGGTACCGATGTAAGCATTTTTGCTACCGGCCATTTAGTGTGGAAAGCCCTGCAAGCAGCTGAAATTTTGAAGGAAAAAGGCATATCGGCCGAAGTAATAAACATACACACCATTAAGCCGTTGGATGCCGATGCGATATTAAAATCGGCGGCTAAAACACGTTGTGTGGTAAGTGCCGAAGAGCACCAGCGCAATGGTGGCCTTGGCGATGCCATTGCACAGGTATTGGCTATGAAATTGCCTACCCCGCAAGAGTTTGTTGCTGTTAATGATAGCTTTGGCGAGAGCGGAACACCCGAACAACTGCTTACCAAATATGGCCTTGACACCGCCGATGTGGTAGCTGCTGCAGAGCGTGCCGTAGCCCGAAAATAGTATTGTCTCTTAACTTTCCATAACATAACCCCTCTTTGGTAACAAAGGGGGGTTATGCTTTTATACCCTACCGTGCAACTATATATTTTGATAGTTTTTTTAAAATAGATGTTGTAACTTTGTTATAGACATTTATCTATATTGAGCATGAAAAAAGTAGTTATAGGCATTATTACTATTGTAATCATATTTGTGGCCTTTGGCTATGTAACCCAAAGTGCACATGGCAATGGCAGCGGTGCCCCTGCGGGCCGCACGGGCTCTCCCGGCGATGGGGGAGCATCGCAATCGTGTTCGCGATCGGGCTGCCATACAGGCGGCAGTAACCCTGTTACGGGCTCAGCCAACGCTAGTATAACATCAACTATACCTACAACGGGCTATGTACCAGGGCAAACTTATACCGTTACAGGGTTTGTACAAGGTACTAGTTTAGTAGAGTTTGGCTTTGAAATATCTCCACAAAACACAGCAGGTACGCAGTACGGCACTTTAGTTGTAACCGATGCAAATGCAACACAATTAGTAGGCACCAATAAATACATTACCCATAAAGCAGCAGGAACAGCCGGAACAGGTAACCGCACGTGGACATTCAATTGGATAGCGCCAACCGCAGGCACAGGTGCTTTTAGCTTTTACGGAGCTTTTAATGCGACAAACAGTAATAATAATGTTTCTGGCGACATAATTTATTTAGAAGAACTACCAATAGTTGAAGCAGCACAAATAAATACCCAACCAACAAACCAAAGTGCCTGTATAGGAGCCAATGCATCATTTACTATTGCAGCAACAGGAACAAACATTACCTACCAATGGAAAAAGAACGGTGTAGCACTTACAAACGACGGGCATTTTAGCGGTGTAACTACCAACACACTTAGTATTGCAAACGTTGGTCCGGCTGATGTTGATAGCTACACCTGCGAAGTAACAGGCAGCGGCAATACTGTTGCATCTAATGCTGCTACCCTTACTGTTACAATTCCTGCATCTATATCTGACGACCCCGATGCTTTAACGCTATGCGCGGGCGCTACGGCAACATTCAACGTAACAGCTGCTGGTACAAATATTACCTACCAATGGAAACGCAATAACGTAAACGTAACCAATGGCGGCGGCATTTCAGGAGCTACAACAAACCAATTAACCATAACAAATGTTGCCGCAGGCAATGCAGGCACCTATACCTGCCAGGTAAGTAACACCTGCGCAACGCCAACCAGTGCAGGTGCTCTGTTAACTGTTAACGCTGTTACTGCAATTAATACCCAGCCTGCCGCTACAACAACATTATGCGCCGGCGGCAACCTTACACTTACTGTTGCTGCTGTGGGTACCAACCTAAGCTACCAGTGGAAACGCGGGGTAACCAATGTAGGCACAAACTCTCCAACGCTTACTATAAACGGGGTAACTACCGGCGATGCCGGAACCTATACCTGTGAGGTAACCGGCACCTGTGGAAATGTTACCTCTAACGCGGCTGTTGTTACTGTAAATACAGTTACTGCAATTAATACCCAACCCACCGCTACCACAACATTATGCCAGGGCGGTACACTAAACCTAAGCGTAGCTGCTGTTGGAACTAACTTAAGTTACCAATGGAAACGCGGGGTAACCAACGTGGGAACCAACTCACCAAACCTTACAATAAGCAATGTTCAACTTGCCGATGCAGGCACTTATACCGTAGTAGTAACCGGCACATGCGGAACGGTAACATCGTCTAACGCGGTAGTAAACATTAATGCTACTACTGCTGTAACCACACAACCAACTACGCAAACATTATGTGTGGGCAATAACCTAACACTTACTGTAGCTGCAAATGGTGCTAACCTAAGCTACCAATGGAAACGCGGTGTAACCAACGTAGGCACTAACTCGCCTACGCTTACCATAAACGGGGTAACAACCGGCGATGCTGGTAACTACACTTGCGAGATAACCGGCACTTGCGGAAACGCAACATCAAACATTGCTGTAATAACGGTAAATACGGTTACAGCTATAAATACACAACCTACCGTAACACAAACATTTTGCGAGGGGGCAACGCTAAATTTAAGTGTGGCTGCAGTTGGTACCAATTTAAGTTACCAATGGAAACGTGGCACTACCAATGTGGGCACCAACTCTCCATCGTTATCAATACCTAATACTACACTTAACGATGCCGGAACTTACACCGTAACAGTTACAGGTGCATGCGGTACAGTAATATCGGGCAACGCAGTAGTAAACATTACCCCAACTACGGCTATTACAACCCAACCCGTTACCCAAAGTGGTTGTACAGGTAGCAACATTACATTTACTGTAGCTGCAGCAGGTAGTAATTTAAGTTACCAGTGGAAAAAAGGTGTTACACCTGTAGGTACAAACTCTCCAACCTTAACCATTAATAATATTGCAGCCGGCGATGCAGGTAACTATACTGTTGAGGTTACAGGCACTTGTGGCTCTATGGTAACAAGCAATGCAGCAACGTTAACTGTGGTAAGTTCTGCCAGTATATCGCAACAACCAACGGCGCAGCTAATATGCGTAGGCAGCCCATTAACGCTTACTGTTGTTGGCAATGGCGGCAACAACACTACCTACCAATGGCGCAGGAATAATAATAATGTGGGTACCAATAGCGCAACATATAATGTGCCTGTTACAACAGCTAACGACTTAGGAAACTACGATGTAATTATTACCGGAAGCTGCGGAGCAGTTACTTCTGTGGCAGTTGCTGTTACTGCTATCACTCCTACGTCAATAAATAATATTGCTACAAGCCAGCAGCTTTGTATTGGAGAACCTGTTACATTGGGCGTTTCTGCCGACGGTGAAAACTTAAGCTACCAATGGTTGTTTCAAGGAG
>JBIPNX010000232.1:0-4435 GCA_044378145.1 Flavobacteriales bacterium
AATCCCTTATTCAAGCCTATACGTCCACGCAATGTGGTCAACCAAAAACAGAGAGAAAATAATCTCACTTGCATTAAAGAATGAACTCCTTGCTTTTATATTAAATTATGGGAAGGAAAAAGGAATTCATATAGATAGGGTTAATTGTGTTTCAGACCATATTCATATACTACTTTCATTAAAAGCAGATCAGTCAGTAGCTAGTGTTCTAGGGTTGATAAAAGGAGCAGCTTCTTACCATATCAATAAGAATAAATTAATCCCTTTAAAATTTGAATGGCAAGATGATTACCTGGCCTTTTCAGTTAGCTTATCTGTTATAAATAAAGTCAGAGCTTATATTGAAAATCAAGAAGCCCATCATTCTAAAAAAACCTTTAGCCAAGAGTATAATGAATTTGTTAAGGCTTATGGATTTGATAAGAATGGTGGCTAAAGCCGAATAGATTCGCCTATTTTTATCCCCGACCTGAAGGCCGGGGCAATTTAAATATCAATTAATAGGCAATCAACCTTTCCAAATCTGCTTTAAAACGGTCGCGGGGTAAGAAATTCCACTCCAGCTCCGATGCAAACGGTACAGGTGTATCCAGCGATGCGCTGCGCATAACAGGGGCGTCTAAATGCTCAAAGCAATTCTCGGCAATGCGTGCGGCTATCTCCGCCCCTATTCCACCGGTTAAGGTGTCTTCGTGCAATACAATTACTTTACCTGTCTTTTTAACCGAGGTATAGATAGTATCATAATCCAGCGGCAGCAAGGTGCGCAGGTCTATAAGGTCGGCAGAGATATGTGGATTTTCTTCCAGTGTTTTTAACGCCCAATGCACACCAAACCCATAGGTGATGATAGTAACATCAGAGCCTTGTTTCAACACATTGGCTTTGCCAATTTCTACAGTATAATAATCGTAGTACACCAACTCGCCCACACTGCGGTACAGCGCTTTGTGTTCAAAAAACATAACAGGATTTGGGTCGTTAATGGCAGAAGCCAAAAGGCCCTTAGCATCAGCAGGGAAAGCAGGATAAACAACCTTTAAGCCCGGAGTGTGGAAGAACCAAGCCTCGTTACTTTGCGAATGGAACGGCCCGGCGTTAACACCCGCGCCTGTTGGCATACGCACCACCACATCGGCGTTTTGGCCCCAGCGGTAGTTAATCTTAGCCAGGTTATTAATAATCTGGTTAAAGCCACAGGTAACAAAGTCGGCAAACTGCATTTCCATTACCGCTTTATAGCCTTTTATAGAAAGGCCCAGAGAAGCCCCTACAATGGCGCTCTCGCACAAAGGGGTATTCCGTATCCTATCTTTGCCAAACTCTTCTACAAAGCCCTCTGTAACCTTAAATACGCCACCATACTCAGCCACATCCTGCCCCATTACAATTAGGTTAGGGTGCTTTTGCAGCGATTGTTTCAATCCATCGCTGATGGCATCAACTAAACGCTTCTCGCTTTTGGTCTCATTAGCAGGGGTTGTAGTAGTACTTGTATACGGCACGTAAACATCAGCCAGTTCTTCGTTAGTATCAGGGGTAATATCGGCTTCGGCAAAGCCTTCTTCCAGACCTGCTTCAATCTCTGCTTTAATGGCTGCACGAATAGCTTCTATCTTCTCGGCATTCAGCACGCCAATCTCCAGCAGGTAGTTTTCGTAGTTTGAAACAGGGTCTTTTTTGCCCCAAATCTCAAACAGCTCTTTAGGTACATATTTAGTACCCGAAGCCTCCTCGTGGCCGCGCATGCGGAAGGTCATACACTCTAACAGGAACGGACGGGGTTTATCCTTCATCTGCTCCGAAATATGCTTAACGGCATTGTACACCTCAAGGATGTTGTTACCATCAACCTGTATGCCCTCTATGCCGTAGCCAATACATTTATCAATAAACTGCTTGCAGCGGAATTGCTCGTTTGACGGAGTTGAAAGGCCATAGCCGTTGTTCTCAATAATAAAAATCACCGGTAAATCCCACACGGCAGCTACGTTCACACTCTCGTGGAAGTCGCCTTCTGATGTGCCGCCGTCACCGCTGAATACAGCTGTTACCTGTTTATTTTCAAGTAATAGATTCGCAAGAGCAATACCATCGGCAATACCCAATTGCGGACCAAGGTGCGATATCATACCTACAATGCGGTATTCGTTAGCACCAAAGTGGAACGAGCGTTCGCGCCCTTTAGAAAAGCCGCCTTTTTTGCCCTGCCATTGCTTAAACAACTGGCCAAACGGCATTTTGCGGGTGGTAAAAATCCCCAGGTTGCGGTGCATAGGCAGGATGTATTCATCTGTATCCATAGCCATGGCAGTACCTACCGAAATAGCCTCTTGCCCAATGCCAGAAAACCATTTGCTTATACGGCCCTGACGGAGCAGCACCAGCATTTTTTCTTCAATCATGCGGGGCTTAACCAGTTCGGTGTACAGGTTAACCAGCGTTTGGTCGCTAAGCCCATCGCGTTTATATACTAAAGGAGGAAGTTCTAATTCAATATCCATGCTGCAAAATTAAGTAATTAAAAGTCATTGCGGGGACATTAAAATCCCCTCTTGAGAGGGGTGGCTCGCCACCGGCAAGACGGGGTGTGCTTCATTCGCCCATTAATTTTATCTTAGCACTATGAAAATACGTTTACTACTCCTTTGCTTATTATTTACAGCTACGGCTTTTGCACAAACAGACTCTATAGCCCACGCCAAAAAGGATAGCCTAAGGCTTGCCAAGGCAATGGCCCGCAAAAAACACATTGATATTGGCGGTGGTGTGCAGGTAAACAGCTTTGGCAGTTTAGGTAATTCTACCGGCTTGCTGTTTAGTTTAAAAGCCAACTCGCAAACCGGGCGTGTAGCAGGCCTTTTTAGCATGTCGTATAACCTGAATAACAACTTCGGCGAGTTAAGCCCTGTTTACCATTTAAATAATTACAGTGATTCTTTCCCTCAATCAAAATTTGAATCGGACGTACGCTACAACTTTCTAAAACTGAGCGCTGCCGTGCAGGTTCCTTTCTTTAACCGTACCAACAAAAAAGGCTTTAGCATGGCAGGCATTGCGGGGTTGAGTTATTGCAATGGATTAGGTTCAGGTCAATACACATCGTTCTTAGATAAACAAAACCCGCCAACTATTGATAACGGGATAATGTACCTGGTGCGCCCCTCGCAAGACTTTGGCTTTGATAATTACAACCTGGAGATTTTCACCATGGATTTAGGCTTGTCTTTCAACTATACGATGGATAGGTACCAGTTGTTTGCCGATTTCTCTTCTATGCTTTACCAATCCTACTCATCTACCTTTGTCCGCAATACCGATGATGATCCTAATACTCCGCCATCTACATCGGGCTTTTCATTCAACCTTAATCTGGGCATCCGCTACTGCCTATACTACCCATGGCAGGCTAAGCCACCTAAGAAGGGATAAGTAGCGCTTAGTGAGATTCCCGCCTGCGCTGGAATGACTATCTACCTATAACATATTCCAAAAACAAAAATCCCCTAACGTTGCCGTCAGGGGATTTCTTATATATACTCGTGGTATAATTATTCTGCTGCTGGCTCGTCTGCTGCCGGAGCTTCCGGTTCAACTTGTGGAGCTTCTGCTTTAGGGGCTGCTGCTTTTTTAGCAGTACCTGTGCTGCGGCTACGGCGTGTAGTTTTAGCTTTGCCTTCGCCTTTAGCTGTTTTAAGTAACAGTTCGTTGTAGTCAACCAACTCAATCATGGCCATCTCGGCGTTGTCGCCCTGACGGTTACCAAGCTTGATAATGCGGGTGTATCCACCCGGACGGTCAGCTACTTTGCCCGATACCTCGCGGAACAGGATAGTTACTGCTTCTTTGTCTTTTAAGTATGAAAACACGGTACGACGAGAGTGCGTAGTATCTTCTTTAGACTTTGTAATTAGGGGCTCTACGTATTTACGCAACGCTTTAGCTTTAGCCAAAGTGGTGTTTATACGCTTATGTAGTATAAGCGAGCTTGCCATATTAGCCAACATTGCTTCGCGGTGCGATGCTGTGCGGCCTAAGTGATTAATTGTTTTTCCGTGTCTCATTATTTCTCAAAAAATCTAATCTATTCTAAAATTTCGGGCTGCAAAGATAGTTAATCTTTGTCAAGTTTGTACTTAGAAACATTCATTCCGAATTGTAAACCTTTAGCGGCTACTAATTCATCAAGTTCCTGTAGCGATTTTTTACCAAAGTTGCGGAACTTCAATAGGTCGTTACGGTTGTAAGATACCAAATCGCCAAGGGTTTCAACGTCAGCTGCTTTTAGGCAGTTAAGGGCGCGAACCGATAGGTCAAGGTCAACCAGTTTGGTTTTAAGCAACTGGCGCATGTGTAGCATGTTCTCATCAAACTCTTCAGTAGATGCTTTTTCTTCTGTGTCAAGAGTAATCTTGTCGTCAGAGAATAAGTAGAA
>JBIPNX010000233.1:0-4413 GCA_044378145.1 Flavobacteriales bacterium
AACACCAGCAACGATACCCGTACTGTTGGTTACTATGGGGATCCATTGTTATACGATTCATTAAAAGTGATCAAAGCCGACCTTAAACTGGCTGAGAAAATGAAGGGTATTAACAAACGTTTTAACGACGGCCCTGTATCTTTCTACCCAAGCGGTGACTCTTTAATATTCACCCGCCAGGCAAAAAAACGCTCTAAAAACGGTAAACGTTTTGTACTTGAAATGTACAGCGGCAAATTTGACGGTGAGAAAGTATCTGACATTAAACCTTTACCATTTAACAGCAAAGATTACTCTGTAGGCCACCCATCATTAAGTGCCGACGGTAAAACCCTTTATTTCGCATCGGATATGCCGGGCGGACAAGGTGGATCTGACCTTTATATGTCTAAATGGGATGGCAGCACATGGGGAACGCCTACTAACATGGGTACCAGCTTTAACACCCCAATGAACGAGTCTTTCCCATTTATTAACCGCGATGGCCAGTTCTTCTTTGCAAGCGATGGCCTACCCGGCTTAGGTGGTTTAGATAACTTTATGGCATGGCCAACAGCTTCTGGTTTTGAGGCTCCTGAAAACTTAGGTTACCCTGCTAACAGCTCTTACGATGACTTTGGTTATATCTGTGATTTTGAAAACAAAACAGGTTACTTATCATCTAACCGCCGCCGTGGTGGTTTAGACGATGACTTGTTCCGTTACCTGCACGACATTTCTATCCGTCTTAACGGTTTAGTTGTTGAAGAAGGTACTGAAACCCCAATTAACCTTGCACAAATTACTATTGAGCCACTTCCTGCCGGTCAAACTAATACCGCAACCAAAGAAGATGGTAAATTTAAATACTACCTAAGGGCTAAAATCGAATACAAAGTAACTGTATCTCGTGATGGCTATGATATTGTAACTACTGATGTTTCTACTAAGGATGTTCGTCCTGGTAAATCAATCGACAAAAAAATCATACTTAGCAAATACAAATTTATTGTTGACGGTTCTGTAACTACTCGTAGCACTAACGAAGGTGTACCGGGAGCTACCGTAGTAATCAAGAATAAAACTACTGGCGAGATTGTAAATGTTGTTTCTAACGAGGCAGGTATATTTGATTACCGCCTTGCCCCAGAAAGCGACTACCTAATTTATGCAATTAAAGGTAGGGACACTACTAATACCGTGAGCGTGTCTACCATGGGCAAAAAAGCTTCTGAAAACTTTAAAGTTGACTTAGCTTTTGATAAAGACCTGATGCTTGCTGTTATATACTATGACTTTGACCGTTCAGAGGTACGTAAAGATGACTTTAACATGAAAGAGCTTGACCAATTAGTATCTATCATGAAGGCTGAGCCTGAATTGAAAGTTATTGCTAAGTCGTTTGCCGACTCACGCGGTGAAAGCGATTACAACGATAAACTAGCTTCTAAACGTAGCAACGCTGCTGTAGCTTACCTTGTTAAAAAAGGCATCAAGAAAAACCGCATTATTGCGCAATCTTTTGGTGAGACTAACCTAACTAACAAATGTTCTGATGGTGTTGAGTGTTCTGAAGAAGATCACCAGAAAAACCGTCGTACTGAGTTCTTAAGGTCAGAAGACGACGTAGCACCTGCTGCTGCTCCTGCCGACGCTAAGTAATAGCATAGCACTTTAAATATTAAATCCCCCTTGGTAATCCAAGGGGGATTTTTGTTTTAAGAAGTTCGTAGAATTAACTAACCACAATCCACAACACACTATTCACTACTTCTAAAACTCTAGTTCCAGTTGTTGGGGCAATAGGGTAAATGTTTTACGGTGGTGCTCGCAAGGGCCATGTAAACGGATAGCATCTCTATGGGCCTTGGTTGGATACCCCATATTGGTATCCCAGCAATAATGAGGGAACTGCAAATGCAAGCCATTCATATACTCGTCCCTATACGTTTTGGCTAGGATAGATGCAGCTGCTATGGAAAGGAATATACCATCGCCTTTGATAATGCAATGGTGCTTAATGTCGTGGTATTTGGTAAAACGATTGCCGTCTATAAGCAACGCTTCGGGGCGCTGGCTTAACTGGTCTAACCCACGGTGCATAGCCAGGAACGATGCACGCAGGATGTTTATCTGGTCTATTTCTTCGGGCGATACTACACCAATGGCGTAGCTAATGGCATCAGCCTCAATCTCGGCCCTAAGCTTGGTGCGGACTTTCTCACTAAGCTGTTTGCTATCGTTAAGGACTTTATTTTTATACTTAGGCGGAAGAATAACCGCAGCAGCATACACAGGGCCTGCAAGGCATCCGCGCCCGGCCTCGTCACAGCCAGCTTCTACAATTCCTTTGGTATGAAATGCCTTTAATGCCACTTTGGAGTTTACTTCTCCAAAATTAATGTAATTCCCTGCCCACCGGCAGCGCATACAGAAATAAACCCGCGCCCCGAACCTTTTTGGTGAAGTAGCTTAGCCATGGTAGCAATAATTCGTCCGCCGGTAGCGGCAAAAGGGTGGGCTGTTGCCAGGCTGCTGCCTTTTACATTTAGCTTGCTGCGGTCTATGCTGCCAAGGGCTTTATCAAACCCAAAGGTTTTCATCAGCTCATCGCTTTCCCAAATTTTAAGGGTAGCCAATACCTGTGCGGCAAAAGCTTCGTGTATTTCGTAGTAATCAAAATCCTGTAAGGTAAGCCCTGCCTTTTGCAGCATGCGGGTAGCGGCATACACAGGCGATAACAACAGGTTATGTTTGTTGTCTACATATTCTATAGCAGCCAGTTCAGCAAAGCTTAAATAAGCTAGCACAGGCAGGTTATGTGCCTTGGCCCATTCTTCGCTGGCTAATAACAGGCACGATGCCCCATCGGTCAACGGAGTAGAGTTACCCGCTGTCATTGAACCGTTCACTTTATCAAATGCAGGTTTAAGCTTAGCCAGTTTCTCCAACGTACTATCTGTACGCAGGTTGTTATCGCGGTTAAGGCCTAAGTAAGGCGTAACCATATCGTCAAAAAAGCCTTCTTCGTATGCCTTGGCTAACTTCATGTGGCTTTCGTATGCAAGCTTATCCTGCTCTTCGCGGGGGATAGCATAGTACTTAGCTGTAATCTCTGTATGTCCGCCCATAGAAAGGCCTGTGCGAGGCTCTTCGTTAGCAGGTGCTACCGGTTTAAAGTCTTTCAGCTTAAGTTTAAATAGTTGCTTTAAACGCTCGCCGGTGGTTTTAGCGCGGTTAAGGGCTAAGAATATTTTGCGGGCACGTTCGCCAAAAAGTAAAGGCACGTTGCTGGTAGAATCTACCCCGCCGGCAATGCCTGCTTCAATCTGGCCCAAGGCAATTTTATTGGCAATGTATATAGCCGCTTCCAAACCAGTATCGCAAGCCTGCTGAATATCGCACGCAGGAGTGTTTTTATCCAGTTGTGTGCTAAGCACACACTCGCGCATCAGGTTAAGCACAAGGCTCGATTTTATTACGGCCCCGCCAGCAACCTCGCCAAGCAGTTCGCCTTGCAGTTTGTATCGGTCTACCAACCCGTTTAGCGATGCAGTCATCATATCCTGAAGGCTGGCATCTACATAAGCGGTGTTTTGGCGTGCAAAAGGGATGCGGTTGTAACCAACAATGGCTACACGGCGGGCTTGGTTGTTATTAAGCATATTATAGTTTTTTACCTCACCCCCCAACCCCCTCTCCTAAAGAGAGAGGGGGAGAAGGAAGAAATATGTTTATTTTAATTCAGTTATCATTCGTTCTACCAGTTGCATTACGCCGGTTAAATAGCCTTGCTTGCCTGTAATTTTAGCAACCATAATACCGCCTTCAATAGCAGCAATCATGCCCAGGGCAAGCTGTTGCGCATCGGTGTTTTTATGAAACTCGCCCGATTCTATTCCTCGTTCTATCAGCTTAACAATAATCTTCTTCCAGTTATATATTGCATCAGCTGCACGTTTTTTCAATTCAGGGTGTGTATCGTCAGCCTCAATAGCGGTGTTTAAAATGGGGCAGCCGCCTTCAGGAAAGTCAAGGTTTTTATAATCTTCATATACCCTAACATATACCAGCAATTTATCTTTAATAAGCTCGTGCTTATCCATTTCGCGCTTAATAATGCGGCCCACCTTGGTCAGGTTATAATCAAAAGCAGCTAAAGCCACTTCGTCTTTATTCTCGAAGTTGCCGTAAATACTGCCCTTGGTAAGGCCTGTCGCCTCGGTCATATCGTTTAACGATGTGCCGGCATAACCCTTAGTGTTAAATATGGGAGCAGTTTTTTCTAAAATAAACTGCTTTGTTTTTTCTGCTTTCGACATCTGCTTTCCTTTACCTATACAAATATATACCAATCGGTATAAATATAAAAGGGTTGGTGGAAATAGTTTACTTTTATCCCAATGAAAATCCTCTCTGCACAACAAATCCGCG
>JBIPNX010000234.1:0-4401 GCA_044378145.1 Flavobacteriales bacterium
TGAAAACATCTAGCCGCATTTTTATCCTTTTCTTATTGCTATTGCCGGTATTTGCCATACAGGCCCAAACGCCTGCAGCACCGTCTAAATACGTGGTTTACTTCCGCGATAAAAACAACTCGCCATACTCTGTAAACAACCCGCAGCAGTATCTATCGCAGCGCGCGTTAGACCGCCGCACCCGTTACAATATTGCCATTGATACGTACGATTTACCTGTAAACCCACAATACGTTAGTGGTGTGCAGGGCGTAGGGGTAGTTATACTTAACAAATCTAAATGGCTAAACTGTGTTACCATTTGGACACCCGATACTTCTGTGCTTTCTGAAATAGCGGCATTGCCTTATGTACAATCGGTAACGTCTATCGCTCGCCGCAAGGCCAACGACAGGAACCCGGTAAAAGATTTCTCTCGCGGTAAAGCACCAAAAGAGCGTACTAAAAACACCGCCAAAAGCGGCAATACTACCATAGACTACGGCTTAGGCAGCAACCAGATAACCATGTTCAACGGGCAGGTATTGCACCAGTTAGGTTTTATGGGCCAGGGCATGCAGATTGCAGTGTTGGACGCCGGTTTTCAAGGGGCTGATGTGCACGATATTTTCGACAGCCTTTTTGTAAACAACCAGATTTTAGGCACCCGCGATTTTGTAAACCCCGGCAATAGCGATGTTTACCAGTTTAACACCCACGGTACTTATGTATTATCATGCATGGGTGGTAACCTACCCGGCCAAATGGTGGGCACAGCCCCAAAGGCCAGTTACTGGCTGCTGCGCACCGAAGAAGGGGCGAGCGAGAATATTATTGAGGAATACAACTGGTCATCGGGTGCTGAATATGCTGACAGCGCAGGCGCTGATGTAATTAACTCATCATTGGGTTATACCGTTTTTGACGATACTTTGGCTAACCACACTTTTGCCGACCTTGATGGCGATAAAACCCCTATTACCCGTGCGGCCGATTTTGCAGCATCACGCGGGATGTTGGTAGTAAACAGTGCGGGCAACTCAGGGACCGGTAGCTGGTTGCGCATTGGCGCCCCTGCCGATGCTGATAGCATTTTGACCATTGGCGCTGTAGACTCTACCCGTGCCTATGTTGATTTTAGCTCTAAAGGCCCTTCTGCCGATGGGCGTGTGAAACCAAACGTGTGCGCCCGTGGCCGAAACGCCTGGGTAGCCAACTTAGCCGGTGGTATTATGCCGGGCAGCGGTACATCGTTCTCATCGCCTATTATGGCGGGTGCGGTTACCTGTTTTTGGCAGGCCCACCAGGCCAGCAACAATATGCACATTATTGATGCCGTACAACGCAGCTCAAGCCAGTACAACAGTCCCGACAGTTTAATGGGCTATGGGATTCCTGATTTTTCTATAGCAGGGCAATTCCTGCTTACGGGCGTAGATAACCTGGCTACCGATAAAGACGAGCTACTGAACATCTTCCCAAACCCATTCTTTGGTACGTTTAACATTGTGTACCGCCCTGAAAAGAGCAAGACTATAGATGTTACCGTTACCGATATGGCAGGCAAAAAGGTGTTCGGCAAAAATTACTCTGTTAAACCCGGCGAGGCCAACACCATTGTGCTTACAGGCTTAGAAAATACCCCTAAAGGCCAGTACGTAGTAACCGTAAAAAGCGGCAAACAGCGCATCTCTAAAACCCTGATGAAAGAGTAAATTCAGTAGTCAGAGTTCAGTAATCAGCAGTCAGAATAAAACTACGTAAAGCTATCAGCTAAAAAGCTAATTTTGCCACTATGCAAGGCTACCCCATTACCCTTATTTTAATTGTTATAAACGTTGCTTTTTCTATTGCTGCGTTTAATCAACCTGCCCTAAAGGCCAAATACATGTTTAACCCCTATGCGGTAAAACACCGTAAAGAGTGGTGGCGCTTTTTTACCGGGGCCTTTTTGCACGCCGATTATATGCACTTAGCCTTTAACATGCTGGCGCTATACTCATTTGGAATGGTGTTAGAAGGGCGTGTTTTTACTGAACTTTTTGAAGCAAAATCTTCGATTTACTTTATAGGCTTATATATAGGCGGCTTGTTGTTTGCCGATATCTACTCTTTTGAAAAACACAAAAACGATATCTGGTATAACTCTATTGGTGCTTCGGGCGCGGTATCTGCAGTTATCTTCTCTTTTATTGTGTTCTTTCCTTTTGCAACTATCGGAGTGTTTTTTATCCCAATGCCGGCTATAGTGTTTGCCATTTTGTATACCATCTATTCGGTATACGCAGGCCGTAAGGGTGGTGATAATATTAACCACGGTGCCCACTTGGGTGGTGCTGTGTTTGGTGTTATCTACACACTGATAGTATACCCGGGCGCTGCAGCACGCTTTATGGATCAAATTCAACAAGGCTTATAATACCTATGAAAGCCAAAGCCATATTCTTAGACCGTGACGGGGTAATAAACCACGAGCGGGGCGACTATGTTTGGCTGGTTGATGATTTGATTATTAACGATGGCATAGTAGAGTTTTTACAGGAACTACGTAGCCGCGATTACCTCTTCATCATTATTACCAACCAAAGCGGCATAGGTAAAGAAATTTACACTCACGAAGAAGTAAACGAAATACACAGTTATATAAAAGACCATTTTGCAAATTTCGGGATACGTTTTACCGAGATTTACTATTGCCCCCACCACCCTACCGTAACGCAATGCCTGTGCCGTAAGCCGGGTTCGCTATTGGTAGAAAAGGCCCTGGCCCGTTTTGATATAGACCCCGCGCAAAGCTATTTTATTGGCGACCGCGAGCGGGATGTTGAAGCCGCGCAGGGTGCCGGTGTAAACCCTATTTTAATACCATCTAACGCCAACCTTGGCGATTACTTAAGCATGATAGCGTAATGGAGAACCTTATCATATTCCACAACAACGATTTTGTAAAAGAGGCCGATTTAAATATTGGTGTAACCAACCGCGCATTCCGCTTTGGCGATTGTGTGTTTGAGAGCGTACGCCAGGCCAATGGCAATATTTGCTTTATCGACGACCATTTTGAGCGTTTTACCGGAGCTATGAAAGCTATTAAAATGGAAGTGCCCAAGTGGCTTACCGTTAGCGTGGTTGAGAAAGCTTTTGATAAGCTGAAAGAGGCAAACAAGATTACCGAAGGTGGCCGTGCACGAATGACAGCTTACCGTAACCATGGCCTTACCTATAAGCCCGAAGGGAACGATGTATCTATCATTTTAGAGCTACGCCCCCTGGCCGACCCTACCTATGTGTTAAACGACAAAGGCTTTACCATTGGGGTATACACAGAGAATCATAAACACCGCTCTACTTACTCTCAATATAAAACAGGCAACTCGTTGCTATATGCGTTGGCAGCCAGCCATGCTGCAAGCCATAAGTGGGACGAAGCAATTTTGGTTAATGATGATGAACGTGTTGTTGAGACTACCTCTTCTAACCTGTTTATGGTGAAGAACGGCATCATATTTACCCCGCCGCTAAGCGATGGTTGTATAGCAGGTGTTATGCGCCGCAACCTGATAGAAATAGCCGAAGAAGGAGGTATTAAAGTACGCGAACAATCTATGGCTCCCGCAGCACTAGAAGCAGCCGATGAGATATTTCTTACCAATACCATAAACGGCATACGTTGGGTAATGGCCTTCGGAAAAAGGAGGTATTTCAATAATGTATCGAAGCAGCTTATGGAGTGGCTGGCTGAGTCGGTAGAGTAGTTACTACTAGTTCAAAGAAGGATTCTCAGGGAAGTTGCCCCAGATAGCGTATTGTGTTTCGCTCTCGCGGATAAGTTTACCCCACAGGTCTTCTGTATCTTCCTGTATCAACCCTTTAGGGGTATCGGCAATTAGCCAAGAGCTATGTCCAATTTCATTATCAAGCTGGCCTTTTTCCCAACCCGAGTAGCCTGCAAAAAAGCGCACATTTTCGGGTGTTACCTTGCCTGCCAATATCATAGCTTTAAGCTTATCAAAGTCACCACCCCAGTAAAGGTCTTTAGTAATGCGGTGGCTGCCTTCTATGGCTTTACCAAGGTTATGGATAAAGTATAGCATATCGTTTTGCACCGGTCCGCCCGAATATAATTGGGCATCAAACTCGGGAAAATCGGCTATAACTTCGTTTATACTAATATTAAGGGGCTTATTTATAACAAAGCCCATAGAGCCTTTGTCGTTATGCTCGGGCAGTAACACCACGGCACGTTTAAAATAGTAATCTACCAAAAAGGGTTCTGATATTAAAAGAGAACCGGGTTTTACGCTATTAACGATCTTCGTTTTCATAGGCGTGCTTTTTAAATTTTACGCCAAGCATTGTACTTGGTTGGTGTAGGTAAAATTACTTTTCCATAATTAGTCAAAATACTTTTACCATTTTAAA
>JBIPNX010000010.1:0-15907 GCA_044378145.1 Flavobacteriales bacterium
TTCTTTGTCAAATACCGTAATCCTATTTAATATTCCATCGTATACACTTATATCAATAAAATCAATTTCTACTACTCTGATCAGGCTATCCTTGTCATTTCTTTCAACATATACGTTCGCTTTTCCATAGTTCATTTTTGCTGTTATAAGATCGGCTATGCCATATTCATCATCATCTTTTTGTTTGCTTATTGCTTCTGCCATTCCAGCCCCCACATCATCATGTTTAATTTCTGTCTTCGGATTTTTTACTGTAATCGTATGTTTGGGAAAAACATAGAGCAGGCAGTTTTTTTTATCATCGCCATCTGCCTCTGCAGATAGCATGTTTGTAATATCCTTTGCACCTTTCTCTCCTTTTTTATACTTTATTGTAATTGTTTTTTCTCCTTTTTTATCAAATTCTATTTCTGCTGGCTCAATAGATTCAATTATATCAGCATCCTTATTTTTAGATATTTTTATTTTATATTTAGTTGCAGACTCTGTTTTCCTAACCATAATTACTTTATGCTCAGTTACAGCTGTATCATTTAGCGTTACAGTTGATTTGTCAAGTTTAAAACTAATTGAGTCTTTTGGAACAGGTTTGATTTTTACTGTTAGTTCTTTTGTTGCTAGGGGGGTGTCTGTTGCTGCTAACTTTAATATTATAGGTTTGCAGTCTTTAATATTTTCAGTTTTTAATGAAATATAAACGATTTGCTTAGAATCGCCTTCTTTTATTGGAATAGGGTTGTCTTTATTTTCAAGAATAAAATCTTTATCGTCACATTCCGTGCATGAAATATTTAAACTGTAGGCTTTGGTGCAATTTTTTGCTTCTATTACAAATCCGTGCAAATTTTTATTGGTATACACAGTTGTGTCTTTTTGAGCAAATCCAATACTTTCGGGCTTGTATTTTTGTAATTTAACCTTGCAGGATTTAGGACTGATTTTTAAATCTTTTTTGTCTTTTACTGTTATAATCAATTCGTCTTCCGATTCTTTATTGTCTATTATAAATTGATCTTTATCTATTGTGTAAAACACTTTAAATTTGCCACTTTTAACAATTGTCATTGGGCTGTTACTTATTTTAATATACTTTCCCTTGTTTTCAATTGATACATCATATGAATGGGAAACGAATGCCCCAATTTCAATATAACCGGTATTGTTTGTTTCTTTACCAATTGATACTGTAATGTTTTTAGAGACAAATCCTAAGGTATCTTCTGCCTTTGAATAAAAAAATAAGGTTAATAGAAAGACTAATAGAAATAATTTTCTCATAGCAAGTAGGTTTTAGTAGGTTTATAATGATGCAATTACGAAACTTAAAATATAAAAGTCAATAGGTAAACCAAAATAAAAAATCCCGCTTTTGGCGGGATTTTCCTTTGGTTTTACTATTGTTTAGCCTGATATTATTGGCTAATATTTTTTTAATATGTTATTCACTTACAGCGCCAATAACCTTAGGCGAGCGTATGTAGTCAGAGTCGTGTTTAGGGGCGTTTTTAAGGCCTTCGTCTTGTGTAATGTCCATTTTTACTACGTCAGGGCGAAGCACATTAGTTTCGTCTGTCATGTAGATAAGCGGTTCAACCCCATCGGTATCCAGCTCGTTTAGCTTTTCCATAAAGGTTAAAATCTTATTCATGTCACCCATCATTTTCTCTTTACCGGCATCGTCAAATTCAATACGGGCCAGGTGGGCAATATGGTCAACGGTGGCTTTATCTATTTTCATCGTTCTAAACTACTGTCAATTTTCTGGTAAACCAGGTTACGCAATTCATTAATGTTATCATCGGTCATACCTATGGTATCAATAGGTTTGTGTATTATAACCTTACTAAGTCCCAGGGTGCCTGTTCGTTTACTTTTACGGTAATCGGGCAGTATGCGCCAACTGTTTGCAAAGGTAATAGGTATGATTGGAACTTGCGCATCTATAGCCAATTTAAAGGCCCCGTTTTTAAACGGCAACATATCGGGCGCGTTGGGCGATATAGTCCCCTCCGGGAAAACGAATATGGTAATACCATCGCGCAGGTCGGCCTCGGCGCGTTCTAAGGCCTTTGCTGCTTTCATTGGGTTGCTGCGGTCTATGGGTATGTGCATGGTGCGGAACAGCAGCCCAAAGAAGGGTGCTTCGGCATGCTCTTTCTTAGCCAGAAAGTGAAAGTGGAACGGCCAGAAACAAAAGGGAAGGATAATATCTAAATATGAAGCATGGTTACAGCAAACAACATAGGCCTGGCCGCGTTTGGGCTTTTCTTCCCATTTGGTAGTAAAAGGTATGCCGCCTAAAAGAAGTATGATGCTACCCCAAAAACGCTGTATGGCAAGGGCTACACGCAGGCTGCGGAAAACAAATAAGCTAAGGCATAACCAAGGGAACAACAGCGCAAATAGCGTGAAAAACACACAAACAATCCAAACCTTCCAAAGGGTTATTAATATAGTCTTCACGCTGCAAAGGTAGCAATTAGTTGGTAGAGGTGCGGTTTGCCTCATTTTCAACTCTAATCAAGCAGTTATCAACTTTCACTCTTCAACTTTCAGATTTCAACTATATTTGCCTCCCTTTTAAACGATATGGAAACGGTAGTAAGCGGCATACGGTCAACATCAAGCAGCCTGCACTTGGGTAATTACCTGGGCGCGTTAAAAAACTTTGTGCAAATGCAGCACGAGAATAATTGCTTCTTTTTTATTGCCGATTACCACGCCCTAACTACGCATCCTAAGTCGGACGAGATGCACACTAATGCCCGCAAGGTTATTATTGAGTATTTAGCCGCCGGCTTAGACCCTGAAGTAGCTACCCTTTACCTTCAAAGCGACCTGCCCGAAACGGCTGAGTTGTACCTGTTTTTAAACATGGTATCGTATTTGGGTGAGTTGGAGCGCAGCGCATCGTTTAAAGAGAAAGTGCGTAAGCACCCCGATAATGTTAATGCAGGTTTGTTGACCTACCCTGTACTAATGGCTGCCGATATTATTCTGCATAAAGCTACCAAAGTACCCGTAGGTAAAGACCAGGAGCAACACCTTGAAATGACCCGCACATTCGCAGGCCGTTTCAACAGCTTATATAAAGTTGAATACTTCCCCGAGCCACAAGCCTACAACTTTGGCAACGAGCTGGTAAAGGTTCCATCGTTAGATGGAACGGGTAAAATGAGCAAATCGGACAACCCAAACTCAGCTATATTTTTTAGTGATACCGAAGATGTTATCCGCAAAAAGGTAATGAAGGCGGTAACATCTGTAAACGTGGGCCCAACAGAAGAAGAGCCTAACAAGCCCGAGGTGGTTGAGAATTTATTTACGCTGATGAAGCACGTATCGAGCGCATATACACTGGCTCATTTTGAAAGCATGTGGGCGAGCAGCAGCATGCGTTACGGCGACATGAAAAAGCAACTCGCGGAAGATATGGTGGCGTTTGTAAAACCTATCAGCGACCGGATTAAAGAGCTGGAGGCTGATAACGACTACATACGCAAGGTGGTACACATGGGCAAAGAAAAGGCCCAGGCCAGCGCCCAAAAAACAATTAGCGAAGTGCGCGAAATAATCGGATTCAAAAAATTCTAAATACTATAAAGTTCTTTTAAAATGATATTATCGGATAAGCAGATATTGGCTGAAATAGAAAAAGGCACTATTGTAATAGAGCCCTATAACCCCGAATGTTTGGGTACCAATAGCTACGACGTTCACTTAGGCCGCTACCTGGCTACCTATAAAGACCGCGAGCTTGATGTAAAAAAGCACAATAAGCTTATCCACTTTCAAATTCCCGAAGAGGGCTTTTTATTAGTACCGGGTACGCTTTATTTAGGCGTTACCAAAGAGTATACAGAAACCCATGCGCATATCCCTTTCTTAGAAGGTAAATCGTCTACGGGACGTTTGGGGATTGATATCCACGCTACGGCAGGCAAAGGCGATGTTGGCTTTTGCAACACATGGACGCTGGAAATCTCCGTATCTCAACCCGTACGTGTTTACGCAGGCATGCCTATTGGCCAGCTTATTTACTTTGTGGTTGATGGTGAAATTGGCGTAAAATACAGCGACAAGAAAAGCGCCAAGTACAATGCCCGCACCATTAAACCGGTAGAGAGCATGATGTGGAAGAATTTTGAAAAGGTGTAATACAGGTTCTAGGGGCTAGGTTCTAGGTGCTAGCAAAAACTAAAATACTTGCGATATGATTAATAGCTATCAAGATTTGCTTGTCTGGCAAAAGTCAATGGATTTAGCTGTTTCAGTATATACTGCAACAAAATCTTTCCCTAAAGAAGAAACGTATGGCTTAACTTCTCAAATTAGAAGGGCTGTAGTCTCCATATCTTCTAATATTGCAGAAGGCCGTTCTCGCAATACTGTTGGTGAATTCAATCAATTTATAGGAATTGCTAAAGGTTCCATAGCAGAATTAGAGACGCAAATAATATTAGCTAACAGGCTTGCGTATTTAACAGATGCACAAAAAGATGAATTAATAAGTGCCTGTAATGAAGTTAGTAAAATGATTATGGGCCTAGCTAAATCATTAAAGAAGTAATTTCTAGAACCTAACACCTAGAACCTAGCACCTACTTGTTGCTACGCAACAAGTAAATTGCAACCCCTAACGTCGCTGTAATCAAAGCGACCAAGGATTTCAAACGTATTATCATCAAACACGCGGCCAAGGTCTGACGTGGCTATAAAAGCACATGAGTCTATATTGGCAAGGTCTACTATATTTACCCCTCCCGTAGCTCCAGGTGCTATTTTGCTGAATGGGTCGTTAACATCGCGTATGCTTATTTTCATCCACGGTGGGCACTTGTATCGGCCTTCGCCTTTAGAGTAGGCTTGCGATAGTATCTCCGTCATTCCGTATTCAGAATGTATCTGCTTAGTACGGAAAGCGTAGCATAGCTTAGCGTGCAGTTCAGCACGGGTCATTTCTTTGCGGCGGCCTTTCATGCCCCCGGTTTCCATCACAATACAATTATCGCCTACCTCTACATTATAACGTTCCGCTAAATCAACCAAGGCAAATGATACGCCCAGGAGCAAGGTTTTTTCGCCACGGTCTTTCAGGGCTTCCAGTTTTAATACTAGGCGGTCGGTATCATATAAGTAAAAGCCACTGTCGGGGTGCTTGCTTAGTTTGATAAGCTTATCGGCCATATAAACCAACGATGAACCTTCGCGCTCCAGATAGGAGGGCAGTAACCCCAGTATGCAGTATTTATCAATAGGGCCGTAAAACAATTCAAAGGCCTTTATAAACGACTTCTCATATAAATCTAAATCGTACAAAGGGTGGGCCGATGTTTGCAAACCTGTTGTAGAGCTGCTGGTAAAGGTAATGGCAGGCTCTTCCTCGTCTTTGCAGGTTACTTTATGGGTTTTAAAAAACTCAATAGGTAAAAAGGGAATCTTATCTACTGTTTTAACCATATCGGCTGTAAGTCCCAGTAAATTTAGATAACGGGCGTATAGCGCATTATTTGCACACTGGTACTTAAATAACTCCATAGCCAGTTTATTAAACTGTGCAGGAGTAGAAACACTGAATATCTTATCTTTAAAATATTGTGTGTTTACGGGCATTTTGGTTAAATTTGTGTTTACTGTTGTTATGATTAAAGGGCCAAATATACAATATGCAATTTTAATACCGTTTTTGGCTGTTTTGGCTATGGGCTGCCTCGATCGTAAGGAATATCCCACAACTCCACAAATAACATACTCTGGGTTCCAATTGTTTCAAAATGTTGCAGGTAACGATTCGGCAGCTATAATACAGGTAGCTTTTACCGATGGCGATGGCAATATAGGCCTTAACCAGGGCGATACCTTAGCCCCGTATACCGGGCAGTTCTATTTTAACTGTTTTATAGAGTATTACGAATTGCAAAACGGTGTATGGGTAAAACCACCGCTTAACCCGCCTTTTTACTACCGTATTCCACCTCTTAACGATAACCAAAATGCTATTGAGGGGACTATAGATATCAGGCTGAACGCCCCTTTCTATTCGCCTTCAGCGTTTGATACTATTAAATATTCTATCACCATTGCCGACCGCGACCTGCACCTGAGTAATACAGTAGAGACACCGGCCTTTTTAAAATAGGTGTTAGGTTCTAGTTGCTAGCTATCAGCCTTGTCATCGTCTTGGCCGTCATCGGGTATTTCGGCTGCTGGGTTGCCTAAGTAAAGATCGATTAAGCCTTCGGGGCATTGTACTGTAATGGTTTTGGCTGCGCGGTCTACTCCTTTTAATATATCGCCTGCCAGCGGAATAAGCACCTCTTTGCCTTTATGGTTTACCGACACTACCGACTGCTGCGGAATGTCTAAAATTTCGGTAACCGGGCCAAGCTCGCCTTTTTGGGTATCAACCACCATAAAACCCATAACCTCGTGATGGTAAAACTCAAGAGTACCAAGTGTTGGCATAATATCAACCGTAACATACACCTTGGCGTTGAGTAATTGGCGTGCATCGGCCTCGCTCTCAATGTCTTCCATTTCAAGTAGCACCATGTCGTTACCCTTGGGTGTAATTTTTATAACAAAATGTGGCACCGGGTGGCCTGCAACCTCAACAAACAGGGTGTCTATTCTGTTATATAAACGACGGAAGTCTGTATTCAACTTCAACTGCATCAGGCCTTTTAAACCAATTGGCTTGGTAATTTGACCCACTTCTATGTATTCGTTCTTATTCACTTTGCAAAGTTATTCACACGTAAGGTTAAAAAATCACTTAAACAGCATTTGTATTAATAGATTTTTAACTTTGAAATAATCCATATTTGTTAAACCAGAAAAACAAAATATGCGTAAACTACAGATTCTATCTACACTACCAACAGTTTTAGGCTATTCTTTTGCTAAAACCCCTGCTTATGATGCCACAACTATAAGGCAAACCTAATTTTTAAATTAAATGAAACGTAAAGCTAACAGGTAACGTATATGTATATCTCTTACAGGATTTGGCATACACACATTATAAACTTTTAAAACTAGAGTATTATGAAAGTTAAAATCCAGTCAATTCATTTTGACGCAGACACTAAGCTTTTAAATTTTATTGACGAACGAATTTCAAAATTATCAACCCTTTACGACGGCGTACTAGGCGGAGAAGTTTTTTTACGACTAGACAAAGCAGCAGACAGCGAGAACAAAATAACCGAAATTAAACTACACATACCGGGCAACGATTTATTTGCCCGCAAACAATGCAAAACATTTGAAGAAGCTACCGATACGGCAGTTGACGCGCTTAAAAGCCAACTCGTACGCCGAAAAGAAAAAGCAAAAGGCATTTAATAGCCTGTTAATATAAAAGGAAAATCCTCTCGCCTTAGGCGAGAGGATTTTTTTATGCCCTTAAAACTGCTTCTCTAATAACTCTGCTAAACTGTTTAACAGGGTATGTATGGGCTTTTGGGCCAGCATGCGGGTTACCATATTCATATCGCCATTAAACCGGAATATAACCTCGCAGTGCTCGTCAGACTGGGGCTTTATATCAGCTACCAAACGATATTCATCGCCACGGTATTCTGTTACGCAAATCAATATTGCAGGAATTTCCTTTTTCTCGTATCTTATTTTAAGTTCGCCAAGGCTGCGTATACTAAAACTACAACTGTCTATATCGGCTTGCCAGTCGTAAACGCTGCTTGGCATCAGTTCGCCAAAGTTGCGCATATCGGCCAGGTAGTTAAATACTTGTCCTGCCGGGGCTTTTACTTCTGCCGTTTGTCCATGGTACTCTGTAAATGCCATAAATACTCAAAATTATTTGCCCCATGCTTCGGGGTTTTCCCTCCACTGCTTAAGGGTCTCCACGTCGGCCTCGGTAATATAGTTGGCTTCTAAGGCAACATCTATCAGGGTATCATAATCGCACAAGGCAATAAGCGGGCATTTGGCTTTTTTCATGTTCTTCTCAGCCACATCAAAGCCGTAGGTAAAAATACATACCATGCCGCGTACTTCACATTCGCTCTCACGCAAAGCTTCAACAGCTTTAAGGCTGCTTCCGCCGGTAGATATCAAATCCTCAACCACTACAACGCTTTGTCCTTTATCTATCTTACCCTCAATTAGGTTTTGCAGGCCGTGCTTTTTAGGCTCGGGCCTTACGTATACCATAGGCAGGCCAAGCTCCTGGGCTACTAATGTGCCCTGGGCAATAGCGCCTGTAGCTACACCGGCAATAACATCGGCGGTGCCAAACTTAGCGTCTATGGCTTTTACAAGGCTCTGGCGTACAAACGTGCGTACGTTGGGGAACGATAATGAAATACGGTTATCGCAGTATATGGGTGATTTCCAGCCCGATGCCCAGGTAAATGGGTCGTTAGGCTGCAATTTGATGGCTTTAATTTGTAATAGTAATTCTGCTACCTTGCGTGCAGTTTCTTTTTCATAAATCATAAGGCAGCAAATGTATAAAGTTTTCGTAAACGAGCGTCCCATAGTTTTGAGCAATACCCCGCTTGGATTAGAGAACGGGCCCGGATTTTCTTTCGAGAGCCCCAAACAGCTTAAGGCGCTGTACTGCGCGTTTAAAGAAAAGCCTACATTAGAGGGCATTACCGTGTTTGCCGATGACTTTGATACGCTTAAAGATGCCTTTTGGGAACTATTTAAAGTGATAGAAGCCGGGGGCGGAATTGTTCAAAACTCGAAGGGCGAATACCTGTTTATAAAGCGCCTTGGCTACTGGGATTTACCCAAAGGGAAGCTGGACAAAGGCGAAAGCATAGAAGCTGCAGCCGTGCGCGAGGTAGAAGAAGAGTGCGGAATTACCGGCCTTACCATTACCGGCGAAGCTACCCTAACCTACCATACCTATACACATAAAGAAAAGGAAGTACTTAAGATTACCTATTGGTATCCCATGCAAACCGACTTTACGGGAGAGTTTGTTCCCCAAACCGAAGAAGACATTACCGAGGCCCGTTGGTTTACCAAGGCTGAAGTGTATGATATTGTGCTAAAGAATACCTATGCATCTATTACTGATTTGATAAAGAGCATATAGGTGTTAGGTTGTAGCTTCTAGGTGCTAGTTTTTCAGAATTGTAACAGTTCCTTTGGTTGTATTACCACTTGGCAGTGTAAGTATATAATAATATACCCCATCGCTTAAATTATCCCCATTCCAATCATTTTGGTAATTATTTGATTGATAAACTATCCTTCCCCAACGGTTGTAAATAATCAGTTGAGAGTTGGGCGGTAGGAATTGTATTTCAAAAGCCTCATTGTAATTGTAGTTGTTTGGAGTAAAAACATCTGGTGGATTTACAGCTTCATAATCGGGTACATCGCATTCAATTATGCTGACATCATCAACGTACAGATATGAGCCTTTATAGCCGTTATTATTAATAGTTATTGGATTGAAATTATTCGGATAAAAATTACCCATAGTAATATATCTTTCACCTCCGCTTGCAATATAATATCCTGTTAGTTTAGTCCAGTTAATAGTATCATTAATAGTTTGATAGAATATTACTTGTGGGGATTTGTTAATACTATACATAGTATTGTAGTACTGGCTATTTTCAGAAAAATAAATACCATAATTAGTTGTATTGTAGGCAGAAAGTTCTGCCAAAGAAACATACAAACTTATACAATAGGTTTTGCCGGCTATTAATGGAGCAATAAGTTCACAAGATATATATTCAATATAAGTATCATTAGGATAATAATATGTTCCTTGTCCAACATATCCATTTCCTGTATGTGTATTTTGGGTGCCAAAATAATTGTTTGGAATTGAAGCATTCCAGTTATTACATGTATTGAAATTATCAGGACTGCCATAAGAAGGAGTATACCAATTTAGCAAAGTATAATTTCCCATACCTACAGGGCACATTGTTGTATCCTCAAAAGAGGGATTGGGCACCAAATTAACCTGTGCCTTTGCGAAGGCAGAAGTTAAAAGCAATATGAGCAATAAGGTTCTCAATGTGTTTATAATAGGCGAATATAAGAATGTTTCTCTCTTAGTACCCACCCCCTCCTCCCGCCTTCGGCGGGATACTCCCCCTTTGCAGGGGGAGAGCCATTTTTTATTTTCTTACCTTTGCGGCTTATGGCCGCTATAGAATCACACCTTATAGATAATACAAAGCTTGCGTTGGCACAATTATATAATGCCGATGTAGCTAATCTTACCATCAAAATTGAGCATACTAATCCTCAGTTTGAGGGCGATTATACCGTTAACGTTTTTCCATTCCTGAAAATATCGGGTAAGAAACCCGAAGACACTGCTGCCGAAATGGGTAACTGGTTTATTGCCAACAACACCGGCGTTAACGCTTTTAATGTAGTAAAGGGCTTTTTAAACCTATCGGTTGAGAATAGTTTTTGGATGGCATTTTTCGCCGCTAACTATTTTGACCCTCATTTTGGTATTGCCCAAAATGGTAGCAAGGGCCAAACGGTAATGATCGAGTACCCATCGCCCAACACCAACAAGCCTCTGCATTTAGGCCATTTGCGTAATATATTCTTAGGCTCGTCGGTTGCTGAGTTGATGAAGGCCAATGGCTACAATGTGGTACACTCGTGCCTGTACAACGACCGTGGCACCAACATTTGCAAAAGCATGCTTGCCTACCAGAAATGGGGCAATGGTGAAACTCCTGAATCAGCTAATATAAAAGGCGACCACTTAGTGGGCCAATACTATGTAAAGTTCGCCACTGAATTTAAAAAGGAAGTAGAGGCATTAGTTGCTACCGGTATTAGCAAAGACGATGCAGAAAAGCAAGCCCCGCTTACCGCAGAGGTAAACGACATGCTTGTTAAATGGGAAGCCGGTGACGATGCTACCCGCGCCTTGTGGCAAACCATGAACGGCTGGGTGTACCAGGGCTTTGATATAACCTATCAAACCTTAGGCATTAAACCCGATAAGTTTTACTACGAGAGCGACGTATATAATTTAGGCAAAGAAACTGTTGCCGAAGGATTAGAGAAAGGCATCTTCTTTCAAAAAGAAGACGGCTCTATATGGATTGATTTAACTGCCGATGGCCTAGACCAGAAAGTGGTTTTGCGTAGCAACGGCACTACAGTATATATCACTCAGGATATTGCAGTAGCCAACGAAAAAGAGCGCGACTATAAGATTGATAAATCAGTCTACGTAGTAGGCAATGAGCAGGACTACCACTTTAAGGTACTGTTCCATATACTAAAGAAACTGGGCAGGCCGTATGCCGATAACCTGTACCACTTATCGTACGGAATGGTTGAACTACCTACCGGCAAAATGAAAAGCCGCGAAGGTACTGTTGTTGATGCGGACGATTTGATGGAAATAATGATTGACTCAGCCAAGCAAAAAACGGTTGAGTTGGGTAAGATAGAAGGCTTAAGCACTGAGGAGGCAAATCAATTGTTCCATACCCTGGGCATGGGCGCCTTGCGTTACTTCATCCTTAAGGTAGATCCTAAAAAGAAAATGATGTTTAACCCCGAAGAGTCTATCGACTTTAACGGGCATACCGGACCGTTTATACAATACACCCACGCCCGTATACGCAGTGTATTGCGTAAGGCCGAAAAAGAAGTTAAACACACCGAAGGTGGTTATCCCGAAATTCATGCGGTAGAAAAGGCATTGATAAAACGCTTGTATGCATTCCCTGCAACGGTTCATTTAGCGGCAGAAAGCTACGACCCTGCGTTGGTGGCTAACTACGCTTTCTTCCTTGCAGGCGATTATAACCGCTTTTACCACGAGCTTACCATACTAAAAGAAGAGAATAGCGAAGCCCGCGAATTCAGGTTGGCACTATCATTATTTACAGCTAACGTTATTAAGCAAAGCCTTTGCTTATTAGGTGTTGAGGCTCCGGAAAGGATGTAGGTACAGTTTTTGTACATTGCCTGCATGGTTAGTACTCCCCTTATTGTAATAGGTATACTTGTTGTATTTTCTTATTTATTTGATATTGTTGCACGTAGGACTAAGTTCCCGGCTGTAGTAATGCTGCTGGCATTAGGAATAGGACTGCAATACCCTGTATATTATTTTGGACTGGACACTCCCGATTTTACAGCAATATTGCCATTGCTGGGTACTATAGGGTTAATACTTATTGTTTTAGAGGGCGCATTAGAGCTTGATTTTGAAAGGGAAAAGCTACGGATGATGAGGCAGTCATTAGGGTCTGCGTTATTTATACTCCTGGCAACAACTTTAGGTATAACGGGCATATTTTATTATAGCACAGGCGCGCCTTTTATGCAGTGCTTTTTAAATGCGGTTCCGTTTTCTGTTATTAGTTCAGCTATTGCAATTCCATCGGTATCTAAGTTAGTACAAAGCAAAAAGGAGTTTATCATTTACGAGTCGACTTTTTCAGACATATTAGGCATCATGCTATTTAATTTCGCCTTGGTAAATGAGGTGGTTAATTTTAAGTCGGTAATGTTTTTGGGTTGGCAAATATTGGGCATTGCAGTTATTGCTGTGGTGCTTTGCCTGTTGCTTCTTTATGTGCTTGGCAGGCTTACACACCATGTAAAGTTTTTCCTTATCATATCAATAATTTTATTGATATATGGAATTGGTAAAAAACTGCATTTACCAACCTTGCTTATAGTTTTGGCATTTGGATTATTGCTTCGTAATGCTGATTTAATAAATCTTAAATGGTTTAAAAAGCATTTCATATATAAAACCTTAAATGAAGATTTGCAACAGCTGTCTCAATTAACCGCAGAGAGTGCTTTCTTAGCACGCACCTTCTTTTTTCTACTGTTTGGTTTTACAATGGATGTTAACAGCCTGCTAAATGTAGAGGTATGGTATATAGGCTTGCCTGTTATTGCTGCAATTTATGCTGTCAGGGCCCTTTATTTAAGAGGGGTGCTTAACAGGCTTATTCCGGAGTTTTTTATTGCCCCACGCGGGCTTATAACAGTATTGCTTATGTTTAGCATACCCGAAACCCAACGCCTTTCGCAGGTTTCAAATGGGGTTGTTTTTCTTGTTATACTGGCTTCAAGTTTAATGATAGTAGCCGGTACTGTTACATCAAAAAAACAATAAAATTTATCGTATCAGGGTTACGTGCCCAAGGTACTCGTGCTCACGGTTAAAGATGTCAATCACTTTAGCTTTCCATACATACACATCGTCCAGACAAATTTCGTCGCGTCCTTCCATGCGGCCATCCCAAGGGTCGTTAAGGCCTGTACTGTGGAATACCATGTTACCCCAACGGTCGTAAATCCACATGTCAAAGTTTACAACGCCTTCGCCTTTAGCGTTAAAGCGGTTGTTGTATGGGTCGCCGTTTGGTGTAAACGCGTTAGGGAAGTATATAGAGAAGTTAGGGTTGATGCATACTACAATGGTATCCGTATCAGGGCAGTTGTTTACGTTGTTAGCCGTTAAAATAACGTCGTAGCAACCGGGAGTTTCCGGTGGGAAGTTGAATATCGGGTTTTGTGAGTTCGATGTTCCGAATGGGCCAAAGGTCCAATCCCACTGGTTAGGGTTACCGCTTGAATTATCGGTAAACTCTATTGTAGGTTCAAATATATCAGTAGGCTGCGGCGATGCGTAGAAGTTAACATTCACGTTCTCAAACGCACAAACATATGCAGGTTGAACCAGCGTGCTGGAGCAGCCATTGGCATCGGTAACGGTAAGGCTTATGTCGAAACAGTTATCGGTAATAAATATCTCGGTAACCTGTGGGCCGCAACTGGTAGAGGTATTGCCGTTACCAAAATCCCAAAGACAATCTACACTATTGGCGGTAGTATTGTTAAAGTCTACTGTTAATGGTGCACAACCCGATAATGGCTGCCCGCTAAAGGTAACTACGGGTAATGGGTTAACGGTAATGGTAGTTTGGGCCGTAGCGCTTGGTGTAGTACAACCATCAGATACGGTTACGGTATAGTTAGTTTGCACCAGCGGGCTAACAGCCACGGTTGGGGTGTTGCCTCCGGTACCTGCCGGTGTCCATGTATAAGTATAAGGACCGCCGTTGCCACCGCCTGCAATAGCAGTCAGGGTGCTAATATCGCCCACACAAATGCTTGTTGGGGCAGCAATAAGGTTTACGTTAAGTGGGGGTGTTACCGTTACGGTAACGTTTACAGGAAGTGATGCGCAGTTGTTTCCATCAGTTACTACTACTGTATATACTGTTGTTACAGCCGGCGATACGTTTACGGTTTGGGTATTGCCTGTACCTGCAGGTAGCCATGCGTAAGTATAACCCGCACCTGAGCCACCGCCCGGTGTTGCGGTAAGGGTAGCAACTTCGCCCACGCAAATGGTTTGGGCAGGTACTACAGCCGTTACAGCGGGAGGAGATACAATATTCACGTTTAATGTACCGGTGCAGTTATTGGCATCGGCAAAGGCAACAGTATATGTTCCTACACAAAGGCCGGTTGCTGTATTATTAGCGGCGGCCTGGTTTAAATTGCTTTGTACAACAACGTTGTTAGCATCAGTCCAAACATAGTTATAGTTAGCAGTACCACCGTTTAAAGTAACGGTAGCAGAGCCATCACAAACAGTGCTACAGGTAGCGTTAACACCTACCACGTTGCCTTGTAAGTTGCCCTGCACACCTTGTACGGTAACAGAAACTGTAGCGGTACAGCCGTTGGCATCGGTAACGGTAATGTCATAAGTGCCTGCTGCAAGATTGCTTGCTGTATTAGCGCCGGGTTGGTTATTGGCAGTTTGAATGGTTACGTTGTTAACATCAGTCCAAACAAAATCGTAGGGGGCTACACCACCTTGTGGAGTAACAGTTGCCGTACCGTTAGACTGGTTACAGGTTGCGCCTGTAGAACCTATTACGGTTTGTAGTTGCGTGGGCTGAGTTATAGTAACTGTGCCTGTGGTTACACAACCGTTGCTTTGGTCGGTAACGGTAACGGTATAAGTACCTGCTGCCAAGTTGCTTACAGTATTAGGCCCGTTTTGGTTGTTGGCTGTTTGTATAATAACGTTTGCAGCGTTGGTCCACACATAATCAAAAGGCCCAACACCTTGTGCGTCTGCAGTACCGGTGCCTGTTGAGGCGCCGTTGCATAATACATCAGTATCAGCCATAATAGGAGGTGTGCAGCAAGACAGGGTAGAGCTGAACTGGTATATAGGATCATTGTTACAAGCTATATTGGTCCAGTTGCCTGTTTCTCCATCACCGTAAGTGTCAATGTTAACACTTAGGTCGGCGCCGTTTACACCCGGAGGACAGTTATTGGTTGTAATAGTCCAGCAGAAAGTCCAGTTTACAGCCCCGTCGCAGTTATCGCCATAGTTGTTGGTAGGGTCACCATCAGGAAAAATTTCTTGTATAAGGTCGCCATCAAAAAAGAAGCCGTCTAGTATGCCATTGCCGTTAGGCGTATTTACGTTGTTAAACCAGGTCCACTCGCCAAAGCTACCGTCGCAGGTAGTAGCGCCTTGGAAATTGCCTAAGGTTGCCATGTTCCAGCCCGGGCCAAAAGTAGGTATTACAGCATGCAACCAGTTGGTGTTTTGTTGTTCCCATTGGGTAATGGTATAACAAAAAGTAACAGCGGTACCACCGCTGTACATGCCATAAGCATTAGGTGGTGGGTTAACAGTTAAGCTTGAAGCTAAAAGGCAGTCAACGCAACTGTTTTGGTTTTGCATGGTCATAGTAAAAGTACCCTGGTCAACCAAACTGCCGCCGCTAATTTGCAGGTAGTATGTTTGGCCAATTACCATTTGGTCGAACGTTACGGTAAGTGTACCGCCGGCTCCTATTGCACAACCACGGCCAATAAGGCCGTTACAATCGCCTGCATACAGGGCTATATTTGGGTTTTGAATAGTACC
>JBIPNX010000235.1:0-4380 GCA_044378145.1 Flavobacteriales bacterium
ACCTACTGGTGGTATTTGAGAGCATATAGCAGAGTCTATAGCTGAGTTACCAAACCCATCGTTATCAAAATCCAAATAGTATGTAGTTAAAGTAAGGCCTTCGTCGGTGCTTCCAGAGCAGTTGTTATCAATACCATCGCATATCTCGGTAGCACCCGGGTTTATTGCAGGGTCACCATCATCGCAATCGGCTTGGGCAACAGCGTAACCTGCAGGCGCAGTAGCGCTGCATGAAGAGATAGGGAAGTTAGAGTCGCCATACGTATCGCTATCATTATCCTGATAGTAAGTAAATTGTGGTAGGTCGTTGTCTATACCTCCGGCGCAATCATTATCAATGCCATCGCAAATCTCAGTAGCACCGGGGTGTACAGCATTGTTGTTGTCATTACAATCGGTATTGTTTACCGAGTAACCTGCAGGGGCTGTAACAGAGCAAGATGATATTGAGGTGGTAGAACCGTAACCATCGTTATCGCTGTCTAAGTAATAAGTAGTAAAAGTTAAACCTTCGTCAACACCACCTGCACAGTTGTTGTCAAGGCCATCGCAAAGCTCTGGTGCGCCGGGGTAAACCGTGTTGTTGTTATCATCGCAATCAACGCCTGAGTTAAAACCATCATTATCATTATCAACCACTCCTAAGTTACCATCACAGTTCTCATCAACACTATTATTAGGGATTTCTAAAGCGTTAGGATTGATTGCGTTATTACTGTCATCGCAATCATTGCTATTATTAGCATAACCTGCTGGTGCGGAACCTAAGCAGCTTGTTAATGGAAAACCAAAGTTGCCAAATCCATCATTGTCGTTATCAAGATAATATGTAAAGGTTGGTAAGCCCTCATCATTATTAGCGTTACAGTTATCGTCTATACCATTGCATACCTCGGGGCGCGATGGATTTATTAACTGGTTAGCATCATTACAATCAGAACCAACTGAGGCATAGCCCGCAGGTGCAGTTGACGAACAAGATGAGATGGTAGAAGCATTCTGCCCAAAGCCGTCATTGTCATTATCCAGGTAATAGGTAAATGATGGGGCTGAAACAGTAACAGTAACCATCATACTATCGGCAGCAGGAGCAACAGCAGCACCTTCCTGGCGAGAAACTTTATACTTAATGGTGTGTGTGCCGGCACCTGCAGTAGCAGGGTTAAAGGTAGAGCCCGTTACACCCGGGCCACTAAATACGCCTCCGGTAGTACCTGTAACAGTCATGGTTACGGCAGCATCGGTAGTGCAATATGCAGAGCCAAGGCCGGTAAAAGTAGGGTCGGGCAATACAAACATATATAAACCATACGAAGCCGCATTGTTATTTACCGGTAATGGAAAACCACATACTATTACGTCGGCCAGGAAATTTACTGTAGGCCTAAAAGCACCTATTTCAGTTGGTGTGCCCTGAAAGCGCACGCAACCTGCAATATTGCCTGGGTTTGGCGGGCTGTAAGAGCTTTGGTTAGCAGCCGCAGTAATGCCGGCAGGCATTAGTGTATAGGTAAAATTATCCACCACAGAAATACGCACATTTGTTCCTGCATTAGGGGGAGAAATTAAACCGGCATCAAAACAGGTGCTGGTTATTACAAACGATTCAAAATCGCCGGTGCCATTGTTGTAAGGGACATTTACCCTGCCTGAAAGCAACATGGTATCGCAAATGCCGCCATAAGCGGGTAGGCTGCCCAAGCAGTTTACAGGGGTACATTGTGCTTTGCCCGTTTGGCTTGATAAAACAAGCACAAGGGTAATTAATGATAGAAGTATTCTTTTCATTTGGTTGGATGGTTTTTCTATTCTGATTATTCCCAGCCTTCGGCTAATACGTCGGCCAGGTGTTTCACTTCTAAAGGTAAATTATTCTTTTTAATATATCCGTCCATATGCATAAGGCACGACAGGTCGGTAGAGATAAGGTACTTAGCTCCGGTTTTCATAGCGTATTCAACCTTTTGCTCGGCAAGGCTAACAGATATAGCTTCAAACTTAACGGCAAACAAGCCACCAAAGCCACAGCAGGTTTCGGTCATTTCCATTTCCTTCAACTCCAGGCCACGAACCTTTTCTAATAGTTGGCGGGGCTCTTGTTTAATGCCACACTCGCGCAAGCCTGCACAAGAATCGTGGTAAGTAGCCAGGCCATTAAGGGTAGCACCAACATCGCTAACCTTAAGTACGTTTATTAGAAAGTCGCTAAGCTCAAACATATTTTTGCGCACCGTATTGCACTGGTTGTGCATAGATGTGTTGTTGAACAAATCAGGATAATAGTTTTTAACCATACCCACGCACGATGCCGAAGGGGCTACTATATAGCGGTCGTTTTCAAATTCTTTGAGAAACTTCTCTCCAATTTCTTTGGCAATTTCCCAATGGCCTGCATTAAAGGCGGGTTGGCCGCAGCAGGTTTGCGCAGGGTTGTAATTTACTTCGCAGCCCACTTTTTCCAGCACCTTAACCATGTTAAAGGCCGTTTGCGGAAATAGTTGGTCTACAAAGCAGGGAATAAAAATATCTACTTTCATAAGGCTGCTAAATTAGCCGTTTTTTCTTTTTGTATCCTCAGTAAAAACAGCATACCTATTAAAAAGAACAGCGACATAGCCAGTAACGAGTAGCGCATGCTCTCTGTACGTTGCTCAACAAGGCCAAAACTGGCAGAGCCAATAAAGGCCGCCATCTTCTCCATAATATCATAAAAGCTGAAAAATGAGGTGTTGTCTTGTGTCTCGGGTAGTAGCTTAGAATAGGTAGACCGCGATAATGCCTGCATACCGCCCATAAACAAGCCTACGCTACAGGCTATAATAATAAACTCCAGCTGGCTATTCATAAAATACCCGTAACAACACATGGCCGACCAGGCTAGGGTGCCGCCAATTAGCACTTTGGTATTTCCGTATGTTTTAGATAAGCGTGCAAAAGCCATAGCGCCAACAATGCCTAAAAGCTGTATACCTACTACGGTAGCTATTAAAACATCGTCGGGTATTTTTAACACTTTACTGCCGAAAGATGGAGCCAGGTACATCATGGTAAGCAGGCCCATGGTATAGAAGAAGAACCCACCTAAAAACAGGCGAAGCAAGCGCATTGTCCATATCTGTTTCCAAACACCTTGTAGCTCTTTATAGCCGTTGCGTAGCGGTTTCTTTTTGGTTGATTTGTTGTAGATGTTGCGTGGCAGGCGGCGGAACGAGTATTGTGCAAATACTATCCACCATATACCCACGCTTAAAAATGATATTTGGGCAGGCTTATTAGATGATGCATCAAACCCGAATAAACCCGGAGCCAGTAGCATTACTAAATTGAATATAAGCAGGACGATACCTCCTAGATAACCCATAGCAAATCCCTGGGCCGATATACGGTCGTGGTCTTTGGGTTCGGCAATTTCGGGGAGGTAAGAGTTGTAGTAAACCAGGCTGCCTAAGTAGCCTATTAATGCTGTGGTATAGCAAATAATGCCCAGTTCCAGGTGGTTCCTGTCGAACCAGAACAGGCCTATGCAGCTAAAAGCACCCAGGTAGGTAAAAAACTTCATAAAGGCTTTTTTCTCGCCGGTATAGTCAGCAACCGATGATAGGAAAGGGGAGAGGATGGCAGTAAATAAAAAAGCCGCAGCTATGGCATAAGCAAGCAAAACGGTATTAGGGAATGTGTGTCCGAAAAAACTCACCATCTGTACATCATCGGCTACTGTGCCTTTAGTTACAGCCTGGTAGTAAACAGGAAACACTACAGAGGTAACGGTAAGCTGGTAGGCCGAGTTGGCCCAGTCATACATTATCCAACCACGTATTACCCTTTTATCGCCTTTTATCTGCTTCATACACGCACAAATATAAACTTTGCTAATAGAATGGCGGCATTTCAAAAAAAGTCCTATTTTTGCAGCCCTTGTTGCCCGGATGGCGGAATTGGTAGACGCGCTGGTCTCAAACACCTGTGTCTTCGGGCATGCCGGTTCGACTCCGGCTCCGGGTACAGAGCCGGACTTTTCAAGAGTTTTTTGAAAAGTTCGGCTTTTATTTTTCTCCAGACTCTTTGCTAATAGGGCAATACAAGAAATTACAGCATTCACTTTGGGAGTTCGATAATTTTCTAAACGTGCATCATAGGCTAACCCTTCGGGGAAGAGGGTGTTTTGCAGTTTTTGCTTCTGGTAAAAATCGCCAGAATCCCATGTAATTGCGAGATTTGCAGATAGTTTACAAGCAAAATGAATCAATTCTTTAGGGTTCGATATTCTTTGGTCGAGTTTTTCTTGTTCTCGTGTAAATCGTCAGCATAAAGTGGACTAAAAATAGTCATTTCTTAGAGAGTGTTTCCAAAAATCAATAAATTTATAAAACATGGAAACAA
>JBIPNX010000236.1:0-4376 GCA_044378145.1 Flavobacteriales bacterium
TAACAGGTTCTCGCCAATAATGGCAATGTCGGCAACTCCGTCTTCTATATACTGAGGAATATCGCTGTTGCGCAAAAAGAAAATCTCTATAGGAAAATTGCGCGCAGTAACCTTTAGCTGGTCGTTGCCGCTGTCTATAGAAATGTCGCACTCCTTAATCAGCTTAAGAGAATCCTCATTAAGCCGCCCCGATTTTTGAATTGATATCCTTAGTTTCTTCATAATTTTAAAATAAAAAAGCCCTGACGTTGCGGTCAGGGCTTTGAATTATCGTTATAACAATATACAATAATACACTACCTGCCACGCTTAGCGCAGAAGTAATGATGGTGATGCATATTGATTGTTATTGTGTTCATTTCAGGGTGCTAATATAGTGTAAATGTTGTATCCTCAAAAAAAGTGGGTACATTTTTTATCCCAATGTCTGAATGATTTAATTAATTTGGGGCCTAATTTAGCGGCATACAACTACGTAATGGAAGAGGAAACTATACCTGTTGAACAACCTGTAAAACCCAAAGGCTATATTTTTAAAGATAACTTTATGTTGGCTATAACTATGCTGGGCGGGCCTATAACAGCGGGCTATATTATTGCCTGTAATTTTAAAGTATTGGGCGATACAGAAAATGAAAAGCGGACATGGGTTTATACCGGAGTGCTTTGTGTGGCCATAATGGTTGCCTTGTACTTGTTGCGTAACCAGGAAAAATTCCCTCCCTTTTTAATCCCGATTATATATTCTGCTATTGCAAATTCGTACATGCGTGCCACGCAGCACCAAAAGATAGAAGACTTTATAAAAGCGGGCGGACAAACCCAACCTATAGGCCATATTATTGTTGCTATAATAGGCGGTATAATAGCTTTTGTTGGTGTAGTGTTTGCTTTCTTAATGATTGTTCTATAACCCGTTACTCTATCATCTTATTTACCAAGGCAAGTGCCTGTTGAACATTCTTAATATTGGCAATAGATAAGCTAAGTTTATCGTTAGTCTGTTTCATAGTACCAACCGTTGGGTGCGTTTGTATGTACTGTAAAATCTTCATAAACACAGGGCTTTGATAGTAAGGCGAGTTGGGTTTGCTAATAAAGTACGCTATCATTTTACCACTCTTCATTACCAAACGTTCAAAGCCTGCACTAACTGCCAGACGGCGTAAACGGATAGTATCTAACAACTCTTTTACCGGTTGTGGGTACGGACCAAAACGGTCTATAAGCCCTTTTTCAAACAACAACAACTCTTCTTCGTTCTTGGTGTTATCCAGGTCTTTGTATAGAGATAAACGTTCTGCTGTGCTGTTTACATATTCATCAGGAATAAGTATTTCCAAATCGGTATCAATAGCACAATCGTTTAAGAAAGTAAGCAGTTTATTATTCTCGCCTTGAGTAGCTGCCTCCTCCTGGTGGAATACCTCGTAAAACTCACCTTCTTTCAACTCCTGAATAGCTTCATCAAGAATACGGGTATAGGTTTCAAAACCAATATCCGATATAAAACCGCTTTGCTCACCGCCCAATAAGTTACCTGCACCGCGAATATCCAAATCTCGCATGGCTATGTTAAAGCCGCTGCCAAGGTCAGAGAATTCTTCCAGCGCTCGTAAGCGCTTGCGGGCTTCATCAGTTAGCTGCATAACAGGCATAGTAAGCAGGTAGCAGAATGCTTTTTTATTGCTACGTCCTACCCTGCCCCGCATTTGGTGCAAATCGCTCAAGCCAAACATGTGGGCATTGTTAATTATTATGGTATTTGCATTGGGTATATCAAGGCCGCTTTCAATAATAGTTGTGGCTACCAATACATCATATGCACCATCCATAAAGCCCAGCATAATGTCTTCCAGCTTGTCGCCATCCATCTGTCCGTGGCCAATAGCCACTTTAGCCTCGGGTACTAAGCGGGTAATTTTATTGGCAATCTCGTGAATGTTTTCAATACGGTTGTTAATCATAAACACCTGCCCACCGCGCGATAGTTCATAGCTAACCGCATCGCGAATCAATTCCTCGTTAAACGTGTGTATCTCTGTTTGTACAGGGTAACGGTTTGGTGGTGGGGTGCGGATAACCGATAAATCCCTGGCGCCCATCATAGAGAATTGCAGGGTACGAGGTATTGGTGTTGCCGTTAGGGTCAGCGTATCTACGTTCACCTTCATGGCTTTTAGCTTTTCTTTAGCAGCTACACCAAACTTCTGTTCCTCGTCTACAATCATCAACCCTAAGTCTTTAAACTTAATGTCTTTGCTTAGTAAACGGTGTGTGCCTATGATAATATCCACCTTGCCATCGGCCAGTTTTTGCAGGGTTTCTTTTTGCTGTGCTGCTGTTTTAAATCGGTTGATGTAATCTACAGTACACGGAAAATCTTTAAGCCTTGCCGAAAATGTTTTAGCATGTTGGTAGGCCAAAATAGTAGTCGGGACCAGTATAGCTACCTGCTTACCATCAGCCACGGCTTTAAATGCCGCGCGTATAGCAACCTCTGTTTTCCCAAAGCCAACATCACCACAAATAAGCCTGTCCATTGGGCTGGCGCTTTCCATATCGTGCTTTACATCGGCAGTAGATTTTATCTGGTCAGGGGTATCTTCATAGATAAACGATGCCTCCAACTCTGTTTGCATATACGTATCGGGCGAGAACTGAAAGCCTTTCTCCGTCTTCCGTTTTGCGTAAAGCTTAATAAGGTCTTTGGCAATGTCTTTAACCTTGGCTTTGGTCTTATGTTTTAATGCAGCCCATGCAGGCGAACCCAGTTTATTCAGCTTAGGCTCGTGGCCTTCTTTACCTGTGTACTTGGCTATCTTATGTAGCGAGTGTACACTGGCATAGAGTATATCATTATCCTTATAAACCAGGCGGATAGCCTCCTGCATTTTACCGTTTACTTCAATCTTTTCTAAGCCCGAAAAGCGGCCCACGCCATAATCAATATGGGTTACAAAGTCGCCGTTCTTAAGGTCATACAGGTCTTTAAGCGTAATAGATTCAGCCTTTTGGAAACCCTTTTTAAGCTTAAAGCGTTGGTAACGGTCAAATATCTGATGTTCGGCAAAGCAGGCAATGCGTTGGTCATGGTCGGTAAAGCCTGCATGTATGCCTGTATATATAGGCGAAAACGGAATTTGCACTTCTACCCTATCCAATTGCTTGGCCAAGCGCAGGCGCAGGTTCCCATCTTCAAAAATGGCATAAATACGTTCTATCTGTTTAGGCGTATCGGCCAGTATATAATTCTTATAACCTAAGTCGGCATTCTCCAACATTTGCTTGGCCAACAAGTCAAAGTTCTTATTAAAGTGTGGCTGTGGCGATGAATTGAAATTTACTTTTTGTACCGATGGAAAATGGCTGTTAGGGCCAAACTCTACAATGTTCCTGTTATGCGTTTGGGCTTCAAACTCCTTTTGTGTCAGGTAAAGCTCGTCAGGCTTGGCGTGTTTTAGCGTTTGATTCAGCTCGGCATAAATCTTCTCAGCCTTTTCAAATTCTCCCTTAACAATTTGTGTAGCGTAAGAATAACTCTCTGTCCAGATAGTAGTATCAGCCGGAATGTAATTCAGGAAACTCTCCCGCGTTTGCATCAACGCACTGTTCTGTATATTGGGTATTATATTGATTGATACCAAGGGCTCTACCGATAACTGCGTCTCGGGATTAAACGTTCTAATGCTCTCTACATCATCGCCAAAAAACTCAACACGGTATGGCAGGTTGTTAGAGAATGAGAATATATCTACAATGCCGCCACGAACGGAAAACTGACCAGGCTCGTACACAAAATCAACCCGCTCAAAACTGTATTCAAACAACAGTTCACTAACAAAGTCAATAGATAGTTTGGTATTAATAGTAACCTTTAACGTATTGGTAGTAAGCTGGCTACGGGTAACTACTTTTTCTAATAGTGCTTCAGGGTACGTAATAATTACCAACGGATTGGGTGCATTGTTAATCTTGTTCAGAGCCTCGGCACGAAGCAATACATTGGCGTTATCAATATCCTCCACATCGTATGCTTTTTTATACGAAGCCGGATAGTATAAGGCGCTGTTATCGCCCAACAGGTTTTCTATATCATTCAGAAAAAAGGCCGCCTCTTCCCTATCACTAACAATAACCAAATGGCTACCCTGTGTTTTCTCAACCACAGCAGCCATTACAAAAGCTTTTAACGAGCCATTGACGTTGTTTAACTTGATACGGGATTGTGAATTTTGGGATATAGGCGCAATGAGACCCGCCACCGCGGGCTGCCGGGCGTAAATTTTAAGAATGTCGATTAACTGCATAAATCGCTGCGAAGATAAGAATGAATTGACAATGAAGAATGGTCAATTGTCAAATATTACAGGGCT
>JBIPNX010000237.1:0-4352 GCA_044378145.1 Flavobacteriales bacterium
TGCATATTAGTAAACTGTCCTTTTGGGGTAAGTTTAGCATACCAAACGTTAGGGAATGCCAGTACAATATGGAAGTGCTTAGAAAATGGCAGGTAATTTAAGTAAGCCAATATACCTACCAGGTGCAACCACCACGCTACCAATACCACTGCATGCAAAGCATCTTCGCTCATACCATGAAATACTGCATTGTATAATGGGGTACTTATAGGGAAATTAAATCCTGTAGCCTGCAGTGCATGGTCAGCACCGTTCATTATAAGCAGGGCCAGCATTAAAACAATTTCAGCAACCAAAATGTAGGTAGCATCTTTACGTGGCCATCCATCAAGGTCTTTAGAAGCAAGGCGTGGAACCTTTAATACAAAGCGGCGGTATAGGAATACAACGCATGATATTAAAACCAACACTCCCAATACCTCAAAAAACGCAATGGCTATATTGTACAATGGGAAACCATCAAAGTTCAACACATCCATAAATATGCGGTGAGAGCCGGTAAAACCGTCTATAAGAATCTCCAATACTTCTATATTGATAAGTACAAAGCCTACATAAATAATAATGTGGAAGAAAGCAGGAATAGGACGGGCCATCATTTTAGACTGCCCCAATGCTACCAATGCCATTTGCCTCCAACGGGCAGGCTTATTATCATTAATAGTTTGGTCTTTACCAAGGTTGATGTTACGTAAAATTTTGCGGATATTAATTACAAACAGCACAACTGCTGCTGCAAAAACCAACACAAAAGCTATAATACTAACCAAATGCATACTCTGTTGTTATAATAAGAACGGATAAACTATTTTATCGTGTCGGTCTTCTTATCTTTCTTATCCTTTTTAGCCTTTCGTCCAAAAACGGAGAAGTGAACGTACCGTTCCGGGTTTTCGTTTAAATCCTGAATTAATATATTAAGTGATTTTGCGCTGCCATTCAGCTCGTTATACAAGCTGTCGTTATTAATCAGCATACCTAAACTGCCCTTACCTTCGTTAATCTTCTTGGTAATGTCGGCAAAGTCTACCATTGCTTTGTTAACGTTATTTATCGTACCAACTATATCAGCTTTTACTAATGAGTCTGATACCAAGGCTATGTTATCTATTATCAGGTTAAGCTTTGCATTGTTGTCTTTAATATTCTTGGTAATATCATCAACGTTACCAATAATAGAGGCTAAGCGAGATTTCTGGCCTGTAATAAGGGTATCAAACTCTGCAGTAGTATGCGATAATGTTGCAATGGTAGCCGATATATTAGAGAAACTGCGGCGAAGATCGTCGCGGGTTTGGTCGTTAAATACACTTTGGAAAATAACAATTACCGAGTCAACAGATGATAGTAACTGCTCAGCCTTAGTTTTTAGCGGAAGTATGGTCTTATTAACCTCGTCCTGCAAGCTTCCCTGCACTTCGCCGGGCAAGGTATCTCCTGGTACTGCCAATTTTCCATCTTTAGATGGGAATATCTGAACCGCTTTAGTTCCAAGTAAATCAGAGCTTACAATCTTAACTATAGACTTGTTATTAAACTTGAAGTCTTTATTGGTGATAGAAAACTTAACAATGATTTTGCCTGATCCATCAGGGTGAAGGTAAATATCTTTAACGCTGCCAATACCAAGGCCGTTAACCTCTACAGGATTGTTGATTGATAACCCATCAACATTGTTGTATACCACAAAATACTCGTTAGAGCTTTTGAACAAGTCGGTGCCTTTAAGAAAGTTGTAACCCCATACAAACAGGGCCAACGATAACAGCACAACTACACCAATTTTTATTTCTTTCGAAACTTTCAATTGCAATGGGGTTTATAGGGAGCGAATATAAACAGTTTTATGAATAAAAAACGTATGCATGCAGAGTATTTTATTAAAAAAGTATTCAGTATTTGGTAATCAGTAGTCTGTCTAAATAAAAAAGTGCTATTTAAAGTATTTTGCTGCTTCACTGCCTGTTACTCGTTTATTGTCTTTCAACACTATAACAAACGCATCTTTAAAGTTCTTTGTTCTCACAACACCCTGATATTTAAGTGCCTCGCTATAATTGGTAAACCTACCGGCGGTATATTTATAAATCCCGTCCATTTTGTACTCAAATATCTTATCAAGCCCGGCAAACTTGGCTGACTTAAACGGTATTTGCGAAGGCGAGGTATAAAACTGCACCCTGTAGATAACACCCGAGTTATCTTCTACCCCAAAATTATACGGTTCATCGGCTACCACAGGCTTAACAACCTGCTTAGGCGGGTTTTGCTTAACGGTATCTTTCACCACAGGCTTTATAACCTTAACAGGCGGCGGAATTACCACAGCAACCGTAGCGGTATCTTTATCTTGTGGCTTAACTATTGGTTTCTCCACAATATCTTTTACTCCCGGCTTATAGCCTGCAATAGTATCGGTTTTAAGGCCATCAGTATATGTTAGCCCATCTACTTCGCTCTTATAATCAATAAAAGCCCTGTAAATAGAGGCCGCCATAATCTGCTGTCCTTTTTTAGATGCCAGGTAGTTATGCTCATCGCCATTGGTTAAAAAGCCTGTCTCTATTAACACGCTTGGCATAGATGTCTTCCAAAGAACCAGAAAACCTGCCTGGCGAACCTTACGGTCGTATCGCTTGGCAAAGGTCCTGAACTGGTCTTGTACTTTAGAGGCAAACTGCAGGCTACGGTCTAAATAAGCGCTTTGGTATAAGGAAAAGATGATATCCGCCTCGTCAGAGTTGGGGTCGTAGCCTTCGTACTTCTTATCGTAGCTGTCTTCCATTAATATAGAGGAGTTCTCTCGTTTAGCTACCCCAAGGTTGCCTTCTGTTTTATGAAGGCCCATTACATAGGTCTCAGCTCCAAAAGCAGCCTTTGGGCCTGAGTTGCAGTGTATACAAATAAATAAGTCGGCCTTGGCATCGTTGGCTATTTGTGCACGGCGGTACAACTCAACAAACACATCGGTTTTGCGGGTATAAATAACCTTTACGTCAGGAAAGTTATCCTCAATCATCTTACCCAGCTTAAGTGATATAGACAGGGCTACAGTCTTTTCCTGTGCCGATGAGCCCAAGCAACCACTGTCGTGACCACCATGGCCGGGGTCAATTACCACGGTTTTAATTTTATCGGCCAACGGTTTGCCATTGGGCTTAGTTACTTTTGAACTACTTTTGCCGCCCCAGCAAAGGAAGATAGCCGCTATTAACAACGGCACACTAAAAAGCAATGCTTTGCGTTGTATGCCTGATATGTTACCTTTCATTAGTTTTGGCATTATTTTCCCTGTTATAGTGCAAATTTAATACCGCAGGTGCGTAAACTTTTGGCTAAATACGTTTTAACATTAACGGCTTTATTAACATTAGCCCTGGTGTTGCCATGCACCTATGCCAACGCCCAAACTGTTCCGGGCGCTAAAGGCGGCTCCGGGACTGTTATTGAAGAGCCCGATAGCTCTGTTGCCGATACCATTCCCAAGCCTACAGTTGACAGTATCAAGATATCGCCCAACGCATTAAAGTCTAAAGTGGAGTATACGGCCGAAGACTCTATAATGTTTGACGTTGATAAGAAGATGATATACCTGTATGGTAAGGCTACCGTTAAATACGAAGATATAGACCTTAAAGCCGACTATATAAACATCAACTCCGAAACGCAGGTAATATCGGCATGGGGAATGCTGGACAGCCTGGGCAAAATAGCAGGCAAGCCCGTGTTTACCCAAAACGCAACATCATTTGTAGCCGACAGTATGCGCTACAACTATAAGACCAAGCGTGCCCGGATTAGTCAGGTTATAACTCAAGAGGGCGAGGGCTTTATTCATGGTGCTGTAATTAAGAAAGACGCACAGGATAATATCTTTATCCGCCACGGGCAATACACCACCTGTAACTTAGAGCATCCTCACTTTTCTATTAAAGCCAGCAAGCTCAAAATAATCAAGGACAACAAAATTGTTACCGGCCCTGCTTATTTAACTATTGAAGACATCCCTACCCCACTGGCAATACCCTTTGGTTTCTTCCCCAATAAAAAAGGACGTAGCTCGGGTATTGTAATACCTACCTATGGCAACTCGCCTGCACAAGGCTACTTTTTAAAAGACGGTGGTTACTACTTTGGTATCAGCGACCGTGTAGACCTTGCCCTGCTTGCTGATATTTACTCATTGGGCAGCTACGGCATCAAAGCTATATCGCAATACGCTACACGCTATAAGTATAATGGTGCTATTGATTTAAGCTATTCAAAGAACGTATTTGGGTCGCGTTTTTTTAAAGACATACCCAATGGAGGATATAGCTCGCAAAACAACTTTTTTATCCGCTGGCGCCATG
>JBIPNX010000238.1:0-4346 GCA_044378145.1 Flavobacteriales bacterium
CCCAAGGTTGAAGAAGAACTTTCTAATAGTATAGAGTACTTCCATACGCAGGGTTATAATTTGTTTGATGTAATAACCAATATAGAGCGCAAAGACGGAAAGCGGTGGCTCTACGAGAACGACCATTTTGTTGCCTACCTGCCCTACTTTACCGATTATCCCTTTGGTGTATTTGTAGTTGCTAAAGACGCCATTGCCAACCTTAGCGAGTTTACCCCCGCACACATTAAAAGCCTTGCCGATATATTAAAGGTTATTACCAACGCGTTCGACAGAATATACGACAAGCCATTCCCGTACATGATGGTTACACACCAGTCGCCCGTAAATAAAGGCGGCTACGAGTATGCTAACGAGTTTTACCGCTTTCATATAGAGTTTTATCCCCCGTTAAGAGACAAGGATAAAATCAAGTGGTACGCATCGTCAGAGATGGGTGCATGGGTAGCAACCAATCCAAATTCATTAGAAGAATGTGCTGAATTATTGCGCAGCAAAATAGCCGAAGTATCTAAGTATGAGTAAGCACGGTTTCGAAGAAAAAACACTGCCCTTTAGCACCTACTTTTGCCCGGGGCGCGTAAATCTTATTGGCGAACATATAGACTATAACGGGGGCTTTGTATTGCCCGCTGCCATTAGCCTGGGGACTAAGCTGCATATACGTAAACGTGACGATGCTGTCATCTCTATCCAGTCAACAAACTTTGAGGGAAACTACCTTCTTTGGCCTAACGAACCCAACGTATATAACGAGCAAAACCGGTGGGCTAACTATGCCATTGGTTGCATAGAATTACTCCGCCAAAAAGGTGTAGCAATGAGCGGATACGATATGTTATTTGACAGTGATTTGCCCATAGGTTCAGGGCTATCCTCATCAGCTTCGGTAGAGGTGGTTACGCTTTTTGCACTGTTGAGTGAAGAGCAAATAAGCACCTACAGCAAGGAAGAGATTGCAGTAATGGCGCGCGAGGTTGAGAACAATTTTATTGGTGTTAGCTGTGGCATTATGGACCAGTTTGCCGTTGCCATGGGGAAAGAAAACCATGCCATAAAACTAAACTGCGAAACGCTGGAATACGAATACATTCCTGCTGATTTTGGCGAATATACGTTGGTAATAATCAACACCAACAAGCCGCGCTCGTTAATCCACTCGGCCTATAACCAAAGGCTTGCAGAGTGCCAAGAGGCGTTGGCAGTAATAAATAAAAACCACCATTACACTACCCTTTGCGAAGTACCACTTTATGTAGCCCAGTCAGAATTAAGCGGGGTATTATTACAACGGGCTACGCATTGTATAACAGAACAGGCAAGGGTTTTAATAGCTTGCGCGGCCTTAAAAGAAAACAACATTACATTATTTGCAGAGCAATTAATTGGTTCGCACGAGTCGTTAAAAACGGATTATGAAGTAACCGGACTTGAGCTTGATGCATTGTATAATGCTGCAATAACTATAGATGGTTGCTTAGCTGCACGTATGACAGGCGCAGGCTTTGGCGGTTGTGCCATAGCTTTAGTAGCAACTGAAAAATTGGAAGAATTTAAAACAACAGTAGCCGCAACATACGTTGCAGCTACCGGTTTGCAGGCATCATTCCATCCATGCAATATTAGTAATGGGGTGGGCTTACAAGCCCAGTAAATCCAGCACTTGTTGGGTACTGTTGTCTGTTTCTACTTTATCAATAATATGTTCAATTTTACCTTTTTCGTCAATAATAAAGGTAACACGGTGCGTGCCCATATACTCACGGCCCATAAACTTTTTAAGGCCCCAAACATCGTAGGCTTCTACCACTTTTTTGTCGGTATCCGCAATAAGGGTAAAAGGCAGTTCATACTTTTCAATAAACTTATTGTGCTTTTTCTCATCATCAATACTAACACCAACCACTTCAAGGCCCTTCTTTTTAAGCACGCTGTAGTTATCGCGAAAGTTGCAGGCCTCTTTTGTACAACCGGGGGTATCATCTTTAGGATAGAAGTATAGAATTACCTTTTTTCCGGCCAGTTTTTTTAGCGAAAATGGTTTGCCTGCCTGGTCGTTGGCTTTAATCTCGGGGGCTTTGTCACCTATTTTTAAAGATGTCATGTGTTTTATTATGTGCGCAAATAACAAAAAGTTGGCGATAAGGTTTAGGTGAGTTAAAAACTAAAAGTGAAAACCTAAAAAGAATCCGCTCCTCCCTGCTCTCTCCTCACTCCCCTAATTAACCTTAAACGAACAGGTAACGGGGTAATGGTCGCTAAGTTCGCGGGCGATAGTTTCAAAGTCGGCGCTCTTGATGTCTTTGCTATGCAAAATATAATCTATGCGGAACGATGGAAACCTGTCTATAAACGTACGCCCAAGGCCCGAGCCGCTAATTTTAAAGGCATCGTACAAGCCGCGGGTAAGTGTTGCATAGGTGTACGATGTTGGCGGGTCATTAAAATCGCCACAGGCAATTACTTTATAAGGGCAGTTACGTATGTGCGATGATATAACTTCGGCCTGCCAGGCGCGGCGAATAAAAGCCCTCTTCATGCGCGACATTAAATTCTTTGCTCCGGCAAATTCATCTACTTCTTTATCGTTAGACACATCACTGATGAACTGATAATCCTCTTTACCAAAGCGGATAGATTGCAGGTGCATATTGTACACACGTACGGTGTCAGCCCCTATCAGTATATCGGTATAAATACAGCGGTTAGATGTTTTGTCGAACGTTATTTTGCCTTTGTTGAGTATAGGAAACCGCGTAAACGTAGCCAACCCAAAGTGATTGGTTTTTTGTACCGTGGTAGTAATTTCAACATGCATGTTTTTGGCTTTCATAAAACTTTGCATCGTGTCTAACGAGTTAAAGTTCTTTGTGTCTTCATAATAAAACTCCTGAAAGCAAACAATATCCGGTGATTCCTCCTGGAGTAGGTTAAAAATCTGGTCGCGGGTTTTGGTATTGTTGTTCCAGTTATACAAATCGAACAGCCTTACGTTGTACGACATTATTTTGTACACCGAATCGGGCTGCTCTGCCAGCTCGGCCATGGTGCGCTTGTTACTAAAAAACTGTATGTGGTAAAAATTATCAAACGTACGGAAGCCTATAACAATAGCTATAAGCGAGATAAGCACCTGTGGCCTAAGCATAATGCCCCAGTAAATAACAAACAGTATGTTTACCAGCAGTATTACAGGGTAGCCGAGCGCAAAAAATGCAAGCATCCAATAGTCGGCAGGGCTATAGCGCGCTGCTAAATACGATAGCAGTATGGCAATAGCCGCCGCTATGTTGAGAAAGAACATAATTTTATTTCCCAGCGATAGCTTTTTCAATGGTTGGCTGTAATACAGTTAAATTTTACGCTAAAATACAATTAGCGTTTGGTATTAAATTATCAATATAGTTTCTATATCAACAATTATAGCTTTAAAACTACTTGCGGGTATAAACTGTTTCCACTGCCTTTTGTTCTTCGCCCTGCGGACTGATGTTATAAGCGGTAATAATCAGCGTGTTGGCATCTTTTAACTCTACGGTTGTGCGCCAGCCCCAACGGTCGGCCATGCCGGCATAGCCATAGCTGCCCAATACATTAAAATCGGGGCCATTAGCTCCTTCAGACAGCATAATACCTGTACCCATATGTCCGGTATCAATCCACGCGCATTGGTATTTCTCTTCGGCTATACTAAAGCCAATCCACATCATACCACCGGTAGGTTTGCCCATAAAAGCCCCAATATATTCCAGCAGCATAAAGCGCCCGCCTAAAATGGGTTTTATAGTTCCTTCTACAGGGCTTTCGTCTCCTATTTTTTCCGGCTCAAACCATACATAGGCCGTGCCTTCCCAATCGCCTGCCAGTTGGCTTAGCTTGTGGTGGTTTCCACTCTCTAACGATGTTTTAAATTTATCTTCTGCCATAGATTTTAGTCTATTTTCAGAAAAGTTAAGTTAACCACCTTGCCACTCATACAGGTTGTCATAACGCCATCCTGCACATCATATTGCACAGCAACCTTACGGCCATCCACTAACTTATCTCCGGCCATAGCAACCAAATTGGTAGGATTAAGCATAGTTCCGTTGTCAAGCTTTATCATCCACTTGCAACCGTCCAGTGCAGAGTTGTCTACCAGCACCCCGCGTTCTACTTTAAACTCTACATAGTCTTTTTTAACTATTACCTTTTTGTTCTTATTGTGGCAGGCACTAAATGCTACTATTGATGCTGCAAAAACAAGTGTTAGTGCAATACGGATATTGGTTTTCATACCCTCAAAGATAATTTAAAAATTAGTTCGGTTGCTTAAGACGCATCCCTCAGTACTCAAGGCTATTTTT
>JBIPNX010000239.1:0-4335 GCA_044378145.1 Flavobacteriales bacterium
CGCACCTGCAGTAACCAGCACCTTATCGAACGGGGCAAAAGAGGGTTGACCTATGTAACCATCGCCATAAAACTGCTTAGGCATAAACCCAAGGCTTTTTAGTATCTGCTGCGATTTTAAATATAATGGCCTTTGGCGCTCTATAGTAAACACTTTAGCTCCAAGCTCACACAACACAGCAGTTTGATAACCGCTGCCGGTACCAATTTCTAACACCTTATCTCCTTTTTTAATCTGTAGTAGCTGGGTTTGAAAAGCAACAGTATAAGGCTGCGATATAGTTTGGCCTGCCGCTATAGGAAAGGCTTTGTCCTGATATGCAAATTCAAGAAAGGCGCCATCCATAAACAGGTGGCGGGGTACACGGTCTATCGCTGCTAAAACCTGTTCATCTGTAATGCCTTTTTTGCGCAACTGGGCTACCAAATCTTTGCGCATGCCTTTATGTAGAAATGTATCGTTTGAATTTTGCATGGGGATGTGCAAATATAGCTGTATGGCAGGCGCTGTGCTGCTGGTTATACACCAAGAGTTTTACACAATCCGTTTTCAATAAAAAATTATAGCAAAATCATACAACAAAGTGTATTTATAGACGTTATTTCACTACTTTTTTGTAAATTTGCACACTTTATATAAAAAACAATGACAAACACATCAACAGTAGACACTTACGTGAAGTTTAAAGTGAAAGATATGAGCCTTGCAGAGTGGGGCCGTAAAGAGATAACATTAGCCGAGGCTGAGATGCCGGGTTTAATGTCGTTACGCGCCGAGTTTGGCCCGTCTAAACCTTTAGCAGGTGCACGTATTGCAGGCTGCTTACACATGACTATTCAAACAGCGGTTTTAATTGAAACCCTTGTTGAACTTGGTGCTGAAGTAACCTGGTCATCTTGTAACATATTCTCTACCCAGGATCATGCCGCTGCTGCTATTGCCGCTGCAGGTATCTCTGTTTACGCCTGGAAAGGCCTTAACGAAGAAGAGTTTGACTGGTGTATCGAGCAAACCCTTTGGTTTGGCGAAGACCGCAAACCATTAAACATGATTCTTGACGACGGTGGCGACTTAACCAACATGGTATTAGACCGTTTCCCTGAGCTAGTTTCTGAAATCCGTGGAATTTCTGAAGAGACTACTACAGGTGTTCTTCGTCTGCACGACCGCGTTAAAGCCGGTACGTTGCCTCTTCCCGCTATTAACATTAACGATTCTGTTACCAAATCTAAATTTGATAACAAATACGGTTGCCGCGAGAGCTTAGTTGACGCTATCCGCCGTGCTACCGACGTTATGATGGCCGGTAAAGTTGCTGTTGTTGCCGGTTACGGCGACGTTGGCAAAGGTTCTGCCGACTCATTACGCAACGCTGGTGTGCGTGTTATTGTAACCGAAATTGACCCTATTTGCGCTTTACAAGCCGCTATGGAAGGTTACGAGGTTAAGAAAATGGACACTGCCGTTAAAGAAGCTGACATTATTGTTACCGCTACCGGTAATAAGAGCATTATACTTGGCAAGCACTTTAAAGCTATGAAAGACAAGGCTATTGTTTGTAACATTGGCCACTTTGATAACGAAATTGATGTTGCCTGGTTAAACGAAAACTACGGTAACACTAAAAATACCGTTAAGCCTCAGGTTGACCTTTATACTATCGATGGTAAAGACATCATCCTTTTAGCTGAAGGCCGCCTTGTAAACCTTGGTTGCGCTACCGGCCACCCATCGTTTGTAATGTCTAACTCTTTCACCAACCAAACATTGGCACAATTAGAGCTATGGCAAAACTCTAAAAACTACGAGAACAAAGTTTACGTTCTTCCTAAAGCGTTAGACGAGAAAGTTGCCCGCTTACACCTTGCTAAAGTAGGTGTTGAGCTTGAGGAACTAACCGAAGAGCAAGCTGCTTACATTGGCGTGCCTGTTGCCGGTCCGTTTAAAAACGACGCTTATCGTTACTAATAGCTTACAGCGTATTTCTTACAGCTTGTAGATAATAGAAACCCTCATCAGAAATGGTGGGGGTTTTGTTGTATATTCAATAGTATAAATTTATTATGTCAATACAGCATATAACTACTAAAGATGGCTCCTCATCTATGTACAATTTTGAACTAGACGAAACCTACCATTCAGTACACGGGGCTATTGCTGAGAGTAATCATGTGTTTATTAAACATGGGTTAGAATACTATATAGATACCCATCAACCCAAAGAAATTAAGGTTTTTGAAGTAGGTCTGGGTACAGGATTAAATGCGTATTTAACCGCTTTGTATGCTCAGGAAAACCCAAACATATCAATCACTTACCACAGTATAGATACCATACCAATGCCCGAAAACCTGGTAGCAGAAATAAACTACCCGGAGGTTTTAGGTGCTGATAGAACCCTGTTTGAGCAGCTTCATAAAACCCCATCGAATACCGAGATTGAATTATTGCCAAATTTTCTGTTTAAAAAGGTAATTTCTGACATAAACACCCACATTCCTGACACGGGGTTTAACATAATTTACTTTGATGCCTTTGCCCCCGAAAAACAACCCGAAATGTGGCTGTTACCCTTATTTGAAAAGCTATACAGTATAACAGCCCCGAACGGTATTATGGTTACTTATTGCGCCCAGGGGCAGTTTAAGCGAAACCTAAAAGCGGCAGGCTATACAATAGAGAGACTTCCGGGCCCACCCCCCAAGCGCGAAATGACCAGGGTTACAAAAGCATTTGCATAATTCATAAAAAAACTTACATTTGTAGTATTGTATATGTAGCTATTAACACCCCTTTTGTGCATGATATAATTTTACCTCTTGTAATTAGTATTGAGAGAACAACCAATTTAGCACAACCAAGGGTGTACTATGAATAATACGGATCTGAAAAAGAGGAAGCTAACGCACCACAAGCTTGATTCATTGCTTGAGGTAACGCGAAACATCAATAAAAACCTTTCGGCAGAAGAGCTTTTTGAGCTTTTTGAAAACGTATTGAGCCAACAACTAGGCCTTAACAAATTTGTATTATACATTTTTAAAGAACGCTGGGAAGCCACTATTATACATGGCGACGATGGTCTTAGCGACCACATTCTTCCCGGCGAAGACTTAGCATCGTTTATTGAAAATACTATAATTAACGATAACCACCCTACCCCTTTACAAGGCTTTGATATTGTTGTTCCGGTATTTCATAAAACACAACCCCTGGCTTATTTAGTAATAGGGGGCTTAGAAAAAGACAGGATTCAGAAATACTTTGATAAACACATAAATTTCCTTCAAACGCTTACTAACCTTATCAGCTTTGCTAATGAGAATAAGAAGCTCTACAAGGAGAACATAAAGCAGGAAGCCATGCGCCGCGAAATGCAACTGGCTGCTGAATTACAGGGTATGTTATTCCCTACCCGTTTCCCTAATAACGAGAAGATAGAGATAGATGCCATGTACAACTCGCACCACGATATTGGCGGCGACTACTACGACTTCTTCATTCTACCTGACGGGGAGATTGCTTTTTGTATTGCCGATGTATCGGGTAAAGGTATTCCTGCGGCATTGTTAATGTCAAACTTCCAGGCTACCATACGTGTATTATCGGGCTTCCGCACATCGTTAAAAGAAATTGTGGTAGACCTTAACAAACGCGTAATGGCCAATGCCAAAGGCGAGAAGTTTATCACCCTGTTTTTAGGCAAATACAATCACGAAACCCGCAAGCTTACTTATATAAACGCTGGTCATAACCCGCCTGTATTACTAAATGGCAATAAAATTGAAATGCTTCAGGAAGGCTCTATAGGCCTTGGTATGTTTGAAGAACTGCCATGGGTTAGAGAGGCTGAGGTTACTGTAGAACCAGAGAGTGTACTGGTTTGTTATACAGATGGTGTGGTAGAAGCCGAAGACAACGATGGCAAGCAATTTGGCACCCAGAACCTGAGCGAGATTTTGATAGACAACCGTAACCTGAACATGAAAGAGCTTAATGCTGAGTTTCAAATGAAACTGGAGCATTATAAAAATTCTAAAAAAGGTTTCTCTGACGATGTAGCGCTACTTAGCTGCCGTTTCCGCTAGTAATCTATCCTTTCTATATTCTTTATTTATGGTAGTTAAACCCTAATGAAATTTCTTTGTCCTATTTTTGGCACAGCATTTGAATTATCATAAACTATAAGAAATAGAAAACCATGAAAAGGTTAATCATAATAGCAGCCATAGCCATAGCACCAATAAGTGTTAACGCACAAAAAATTGGCGACATTATAAACGGTGTTGTAAATGGCGGCAACCAAAACCCAAACAACCTTTCTAATACCGACAT
>JBIPNX010000240.1:0-4331 GCA_044378145.1 Flavobacteriales bacterium
CCCGGAATTTCGCGGAACTGGCGACGAACCTCGTTTACCATGGCCATAGCTGCGCGGCCTACGGCTGCAATAGCTAGTGACGAGAAGATAAAAGGAATCATACCGCCTACAAATAAACCGGCTAAAACGTCGGCTTTAAAAATATCAATAGCGTTGATACCTGCTGTTGCTACGAAAGCGGCAAACAAAGCAAGAGAAGTTAAAGCTGCAGAAGCAATGGCAAAACCTTTACCGGTAGCAGCAGTAGTGTTACCTACGGCGTCAAGGTTATCGGTACGCTCACGTACTTCTTTAGGTAGCTGGCTCATCTCGGCAATACCACCGGCATTGTCGGCAATAGGGCCAAAAGCGTCAATAGCTAACTGCATGGCAGTGGTAGCCATCATACCGGCAGCGGCAATAGATACACCGTATATACCGGCAAAGTAGTATGATATGTAAATACCTGCGGCTAATACTATAATAGGAATAACGGTAGACTCCATACCTACAGACAAACCACCGATAATGTTGGTAGCGTGGCCTGTTGATGATTGGTCAACAATAGATTGTACAGGGCGTTTACCCATTGCAGTGTAGTACTCAGTAACAATAGACATAATACCGCCTACTATAAGGCCTACCATAATAGACCAGAATACGTTTATAGCGGTAATGGTAGAGTCGCCACCCATGCCGTTGTTGTAAACCATAGTCTCTGGCAACAAGTACATTACAAGGAAGTACGAAGCAATAGCGGTAAGAATAACTGAAGACCAGTTACCAATGTTTAGGGCTTTTTGTACGCTATCGGTTTCTTTAGATATACGTACGAACATCATACCTACAATAGAGAATAATATACCCATGCCTGCAATAAGCATTGGAAGCAGGATTGGGCTTAAACCACCGAATTGGTCATCGGCAATAATGTTTTGGCCTAATACCATAGTAGCAAGAATGGTAGCAATGTATGAACCGAATAAGTCGGCGCCCATACCCGCAACGTCACCTACGTTATCACCTACGTTATCGGCAATAGTTGCAGGGTTACGAACGTCGTCTTCAGGAATACCAGCCTCTACTTTACCTACAAGGTCAGCGCCAACGTCGGCAGCTTTGGTGTAAATACCACCACCCACACGGGCAAATAAAGCGATAGACTCAGCGCCTAACGAGAAACCTGTTAATACCTCAATAGCGGTGCGCATTTCTACGCCGCCAACCTCAGCACCCTCAGGTACAAAATATTTGTAGAAAACAATGAATAAGCTGCCTAAACCAAGTACAGCTAAACCTGCTACGCCTAAGCCCATTACCGAACCACCGGTAAACGATACTTTTAAGGCTTGTGCAAGACTGGTACGGGCCGCTTGTGTGGTACGTACGTTGCTCTTGGTGGCAATCTTCATACCTATATAACCCGCAAGGGCCGATAGGAACGCACCTATTAAAAAGGCAACTGCAATAAGCGGGCTGCTGTGGATTGGGTGCTCTTCGGTGCCTGTCATAGTGCCCGACCATGCTAAAAGCACACCGGCAATAACGGCAAAGTAGCCCAATACTTTCCACTCGGCACGCAAAAAGGCAATAGCGCCTTTGGCAATGTAGCCCGATAGTTCAACCATGTTGGCATCGCCGGTTTCCTGTTTGTTAACCCAGGCCGATTTTACTGCCATTACCAATAACCCTACTAAACCAAGGGCCGGAATCAGGTAAATAATTTCTGTCATATTAATTAAGTTTTATTCCCTTTAAAAGGGGTGCAAAGATAAAAAAAATGAGAAACTATACGCCCCTTAACCATAATTTAACTGTAAAGCATTGTAAATATGTATAGTAGAGGTAAAAAAATAAACATTAACAAAACTAAATAACCTATTGAGTGTTAGTGTAAACTGATTATTTTTACACCTCTTTAAAATACAGCACAATACATGAGCGGTACCCTTGAATTTGTTAGCAAACGCCTTACCTGGCTTGGTCCAGGAGTTTCTCGTTTTTTAGAAAAAAAGATGAAGGCGGTGCCTGCCATCAAAAAACAGATTGATAAACAGTACGATGGCTTAACAGCCGATTTGGAAAAATCGCTAAAGCCGTATAAGGGTAATACCGAGGAGTTTATATCGCTACCAACAAACGGCATTAACCGTGAGGAGATACTAAAGAAGATGCAAGACCTTGCCGATAGGGAGCAAGACCGTTGGAAAGACGGCTTTGTATCGGGCTCTGTTTATAATGGCGATGCCGAACATATTGAGTTTTTAAATAAGGTTTATGCTTTAACTAGCCAGGCCAACCCGCTGCACAGCGATATTTGGCCGAGTATAAATAAATACGAGGCCGAGATTATTAGCATGACAGCCAATATGCTGGGGGCTACTAATACTACCGATAAAATTTGTGGGGCAGTATCATCGGGCGGAACGGAAAGTATTTTGCTGGCAATGAAATCGTACCGCGACCGTGCCCGCGAAGAAAAGGGTATTACCAAACCCGAAATGGTGTTGCCCGTTACTGCCCACGCGGCGTTTGACAAAGCGGCCCATTACTTTAACATTAAAATGGTTAAGGTGCCACTAAAAGATGATTTAACGGTTGATATAGAAAAGTACCGTGCTGCCTTTACAGAGAATACGGTTGTGGCTATAGGTTCAGCGCCAAGCTTTCCGCATGGGTTAATAGACCCTATAGAAGAACTTAGCGAGATTGCACGTAGTAAAGGGGTTGGTTTTCATACCGATGGTTGCTTAGGGGGCTTTATATTGCCTTGGGCGGCTAAACTGGGCTACAACGTTCCTAAGTTTGATTTTACTCTGCCGGGTGTTACCTCTATGTCGGCAGATACGCATAAGTATGGCTATGCAGCCAAGGGTACATCTGTAGTATTGTACCGCACAGAGGAATTGCGTCACTACCAATACTTTACCATGGCCGACTGGCCTGGTGGGTTATACTTTTCTCCAACATTTGCGGGCAGCCGTGCCGGTGCGCTTAGTGCAGCCTGTTGGGCTACCATGCTAAGCATGGGCGAAGATGGTTACCTCCGTGCCACAAAGGCCATTTTAGAAACAGCATCAAAAATTAAGCAGGGTATTAAAGAGATTGATGGTATCCGCTTAATTGGCGACCCATTATTTGTAATTGCTTTTGACTCTGCCAATTTAGATGTATACCGTGTGTTAGACCAAATGGCACAAAAGCATTGGAGCATAAATGGTTTGCACAAACCATCATGCCTGCATATAGCCATTACCCTACGCCATACTATGCCGGGTGTTGCAGAGCGTTTTATTGCCGACTTAAAAGAGTCGGTAGAGTTTGTTAAGACAAACCCTGTATCAGAAGGTGGTATGGCTCCTGTTTATGGCATGGCTTCTTCTATACCATTCCGCGGTATGGTTAGCGATTTGCTAAAACGCTATATGGATGTGCTGTATAAGGTTTAATCCTTATTATTATAATGGTATTGAAAATCCCCAATTATCAAGCTGGGGATTTTTTATGCCTCTAAATTCTATGTCTAATTTTCTTCAATTTAAAGGAGCAGGCCTTGCTTTCGAAAGGAGTTGACAGTCTTTGTTATTATCAAATATCCCCCTTCCTTTAGGAGATGTGCTAGGTGAGATTGCGGACTAAAATCAGAGTTGAGGTAAATAAAAAAGCCCCGACGTTTACCGTCGGGGCTTTTTGTGTATTCGGTTTAAGAATTACTTCTTAAGGTTTTCAGATAAAACTTTTACGTTAAAAGTTGAACCGTTAGAACCGGCAGTTAATGCTTTAGCGTATGGCTTTTGGCCTGCTTCACATTTTTTAACCGAACCTGGTTTTTCGTTGCAAGGGCAAACATAGTCGCCGGCGTTGATAGTACCGTAAGCAATACCTGTAAACTCATCACGTTTGCCAGCGGCAGTTGTGGGTTTGTTTGGTGTTACGTAAGGTACATTGGTAGTAAAACCTAAAATGGTTTCAAACTCGTTGCCTGTAGCTAAAACTACTTTGCCATCGCTATCTTGGGCAATAAGGCTGCCAATTACAGCTGTAGGAAGAGTCCTAGCAGCAGTTTTATTAGCTATAGTAGCATCAAGATTGCTTGATGAAACCTGGGCTGATACTGCGAATGTTAAAAACAAAGCAGCTATAGTGATTATCTTTTTCATATCTATAATTGTATTACAGTGTTTTTATATTATTCGCGAACTGAGAAGTAGTATTCAACAATTTGGCAAAAAGCAGGGACGTCGCTAACATACATTTGTAAGGTGTAAGTATGTGCACCTGGAGTAATGGCAGCACGTGCGCCAATAGACCATAACCACTGGTTTTGAGCAAAAGAAATAAAGTAATTTTCA
>JBIPNX010000241.1:0-4327 GCA_044378145.1 Flavobacteriales bacterium
AACAACGCCCCGCGTATTAGCGATAATCCTGGCCTGCTTAGGCAGCATGGCTTTAAACGCCCAAACAATGCCTAAAGCCAAGTCTACCCTGTTTTTAAACGGTATTGCCCATATTGGCAACGGTTCGGTAATTCAAAACTCAGCTATAGCAATTAAAAACGGCAAAATTGATTTTGTTGCCGATGCCACTACTATCCGCATAGATAGTAAGGCCTTTGACACCATTATTTACATTGCCAACAAGCATATTTACCCCGGTATTATTTGCCCCGATAACCGCATTGGTTTGGTTGAGATTGATGCCGTACGCGCTACAATAGACTTTGCCGAAGTAGGCAGCTTTAACCCTAACGTACGTGCCTTGGTATCGTACAATACCGATAGTAAAGTAATACCAACCATACGTGCAAATGGTGTGTTGCTTACGCAAACAGCCCCTGTGGGTGGTTTGCTATCCGGTTCATCATCGGTTATGCGCCTTGATGGATGGAACTGGGAAGATGCCGTTTACAGCAGCGATGAGGGTATTTTTATTAACTGGCCCCGCTCAAGCTTTAGCTACGGTGCATGGTACGACGATGAGCAGCCTCTTGTAAAAAACGACAATAAGAACAAAGACGTTAACGCCATCCGCGACTTTTTTAAAGAAGCTAAAGCCTACGCCGAACTGGATAAACCAACCCCAATAAACCTGCGCTATGAAGCAGTGAAAGGCCTTTTTACCGGTACCCAAACGCTGTTCATCCGCGCTGACCGTGCCAACCAAATTGTGGAGGGAATATTATTTGCAGAAGAAGCCGGTGTTAAACGTATTGTAATATCAGGCGGCCGCCAGGCCGATAAGGTGGGCGATTTCCTTAAACAACACAATGTAGCCGTTATTGTTACCCGCCTTCACTCATTGCCCGATATGCCAGAGAGCAACATTGACGAGATGTATGCCCTGCCCTTCCGCTTAAAAGAGAAAGGCGTTTTGTTTTGTTTAGGCTACGAAGGTGATATGGAAGTTATGGGCAGCCGTAACCTGCCATTCCAGGCCGGAACGGCCGCTGCTTATGGCTTGTCTAAAGAAGATGCACTTTCATCTATTACATTAAATACCGCTAAAATATTAGGCATTGACAAAACGGTTGGCAGCCTTGAAGTTGGTAAAGACGCTACGCTGTTTATTTCTACCGGCGATGCGCTGGATATGCTGGGCAACAACGTAGAAGCTGCTTTTATTGATGGTTTCCCTGTTGATTTGGATACCCACCAAAAGGCATCGTACCGTAAGTACATGAAAAAATACGGCCTTACTGAGTAATGGATTTTTTACAGGAGCTGAATAAGCATGCCGATAAAGCTGAACTGCTTAAGGATGTAGCTATTCAGATTGAGAAAGACCTGAACCGTGCCGGCATAAAAACCGGGTGGACAGACGAAGAGATTACCGACAGCCGCATGGTTATTGCCAACCTGCGAGAAATACTCCACAACCTTTACGAAACCGACAGGCCCAAATTATCGGCTATTATGTACTCGGTAGACCTTAGCGAGCGCGAAATAAGCCGCCAGCTAAACCGCCCCAACGCCCGCGAAATGCCCGAAGAACTGGCTATCCTAATCCTAAAAAGGGTTTTGCAAAAGGTTGTGTTGAGGAAGTATTATAAAAAGTTGGGGTAATACCCTGTTCAATCGAACAATCTTGTTAAGAAATTGTCTATTCTATCCTACGGCAAGGCTTAGGAAAACCGTTAAGATTTACTTAACTTTGCCCTTTGAGTTTTAACGACAAAGATGGACAGACTTTCTTTTTTGGGTAACGCCGATATTGCTACCATTGACACGATGTACAAGCAATACATCAGCGACCCCTCATCCCTTGATGCTACCTGGCAACATTTTTTTGAAGGCTTTGAATTTGCCCGTACCAATTTTGAAGAGGGCGCTGCTAGCCCCGTGGTAGGCAAAGAGTTTAACGTTATCAGCCTGATAAACGCATACCGCAAAAACGGCCACTTGTTTACCAAAACAAACCCCGTACGCGAGCGTCGCCATTACACCCCTACCCTTGATATTGAGAATTTTGGCCTTACCGCCGCCGACCTTGAAACCAGCTTTGAAGCCGGTAAACTAGTAGGTGTGGGCAATGCCAAGCTAAAAGATATTGTTGACCACCTGAAGCATACGTATTGCGACAGCGTTGGCGTGGAGTACATGTACATCCGCAAGCCGGAGATTGTTGAGTGGTTACGCTCAAGGTTGGAAGATACCCAAAACCGTACTAAGTTTTCTGCAGACCAAAAGAAGCAGATTTATCAAAAACTGAGTGAAGCTGTCCTTTTTGAAAGCTTTTTAGATACCAAATTTGTTGGCCAAAAACGCTTTTCTGTAGAAGGTGGAGAATCGCTTATCCCTGCCCTTGACGTTATTATTGAGCAAGGCAGCCAGGCGGGTGTGGATGAGTTTGTGGTTGGCATGGCCCACCGTGGACGTTTAAACACACTGGCTAATATTTTTGGGAAAGATTGTGCTGAGATTTTCAGCGAGTTTGAAGGCAAAGACTACGACGACGAAGAATTTAGCGGCGACGTTAAATACCACCTTGGCCACCATACAACCAAAGAGGTTGGTGGCCGCACGGTTAGCATGACCTTATCGCCTAACCCATCGCATTTAGAGGCTGTAGACCCTGTGGTTGAAGGCATGGCCCGCGCCAAAGCCGATTTACTTTTGAATAATGAGTACAACCGTGTATTGCCAATCCTTATTCACGGCGATGCAGCAATTGCAGCGCAAGGCGTGGTATACGAGGTTATACAAATGGCTTTCCTAGACGGTTACAAAACCGGTGGAACCATTCACATTGTAGTAAACAACCAGGTTGGTTTTACCACCAACTACATAGATGCCCGCAGTAGTACGTATTGTACTGATATTGCAAAAGTAACATTGTCGCCTGTATTCCACGTAAATGGTGATGATATTGAGGCTGTGGTGCATGTTACCAAACTGGCAATGGAATACCGCCAGACTTTTGGACGTGATGTATTTATCGACCTGTTAGGTTACCGTAAATACGGCCATAACGAGGGCGACGAGCCACGTTTTACCCAGCCGGTACTTTACAAAGCCATTGAAAAACATCCTAATCCCCGCAAGATATACGAGGGCCAGCTTACTGCTGAAGGTGTTATTGATGCCGCTTATGCCAAGCAGGTTGAAGTTGCTTACAAAGAGAAACTGCAACAACAGTTGGACCGCTCTAAAGAAATAACCAAAAACGTTATTAAGCCGTTTTTGAGTGACGACTGGAAAGACCTGCGTTTAGCCACTATCGACGATTTTGAAAAATCGCCGGAGACAGGTGCTGATAAAAAGAATATCCAAAAAGTATTGGAGAAAATATCGGAAGTACCGGAGGGTAAAAAGTTCTTTAAGAAAATACAGAAGCTGTTGGAAGACCGCCGCAAAGCGGTTTTTGAAGATGATAAATTTGATTGGGGAACAGCCGAGCTATTGGCTTACGGAACATTAGCTTTAGAAGGCTACAATGTGCGTATGTCGGGCCAGGATGTTGAGCGAGGTACCTTCTCTCACCGCCACGCTGTTATCAAAATTGAAGATACCGAAGACGAGTATGTACCGCTACAAAACCTTGATAAAAAACAAGGCAAAGTAGAATTCTATAACTCACTTCTATCAGAATATGGTGTATTAGGCTTTGACTACGGTTATGCCTTTGCAGCCCCCAATACCCTTACCATTTGGGAAGCACAGTTTGGCGATTTTAACAACGGCGCACAAATTATCATAGACCAATTCATAAGCGCTGCCGAAGATAAATGGTGGGCTATGAACGGTCTTGTAATGCTATTGCCTCATGGTTACGAAGGACAGGGTGCTGAGCACTCAAGCGCCCGCATGGAGCGTTACTTAACCATGTGTGCTGAGAATAACATGCAGGTGGTAAATTGCACTACCCCTGCTAACTTCTTCCATGTTCTGCGCCGCCAGCTTAAACGCGATTTCCGCAAGCCGCTAATCGTATTTACACCTAAGAGCTTACTACGCCATCCAAAATGTATTTCTACGCAGGCAGAGCTGCTTAAAGGGTCGTTCCAGGAAGTATTAGAAGATACTACGGTTAAGGCCGATAAGGTGGAGAAAGTATTGTTTGTAAGCGGTAAGCTGTATTACGAATTGGTTGACTACCGCGAAAAGAACAATATAGAGGATACGGCTATTGTACGTATAGAACAATTGTACCCATTACCATTACACCATTTAGAGGCGGTGGTAAGCCAATACAAAAACCAGAAAAAACTGGTTTGGGTGCAGGAAG
>JBIPNX010000242.1:0-4313 GCA_044378145.1 Flavobacteriales bacterium
CAATCGTCAAGGTTGGTAATGTCGCCATTAATAAACTCAAACGCTGCGTTGGTTTTAAACTCTTCCAGGTTTTCTATATATCCCTGAGAAAGGTTATCTAAAACGCGCACCTTTTTTGCGCCTTGTTTTAGCAGGTATTCAACAATGTTGCTCCCCACAAAGCCTGCGCCACCGGTCACAAGAAAAGACAGTTTGCTTAAATCGTCGGTATGATAAGCGGTAGTATACATTAGCGTTGGTGGTATTGTGTTTCGTAGTATTTTAAATAATCTCCGCTGGTTACGTGGTGCAGCCACTCATCGTTGGCAAGGTACCATTCTACCGTTTTCTCCAGTCCTTCTTCAAATTGTAATGATGGTACCCAGCCTAATTCGCGTTGCAGTTTAGACGAGTCTATTGCATAGCGAAGGTCGTGCCCGGCGCGGTCTTTAACAAACTCTATCAGCTTTGCCGATGTGCCTTCGGGGCGGCCAAGTTTAGAATCCATTATTTTACATAACAGATAAATAAGATCAATGTTTTTCCACTCGTTATGGCCACCAATATTATAGGTTTCGCCATCTTTTCCATTGTGGAAAATTACATCAATAGCACGGGCGTGGTCTTCAACAAAAAGCCAGTCGCGCACATTCTCTCCTTTGCCGTAAACAGGTATTTTAAAGTTGTGTTTAATGTTGTTTATGGCAAGCGGAATAAGCTTTTCGGGGAAATGGTATGAGCCATAGTTGTTAGAGCAGTTTGATAAAACAACCGGCATTTTATACGTATGGTAAAAAGCCCGCACAAAATGGTCTGAAGCGGCTTTAGATGCTGAATAGGGGCTACGGGGATCGTACGCTGTTTCTTCGGTAAACAATCCTTCTTCTCCTAGCGAGCCATATACCTCATCAGTAGAAACATGGTAAAAGCGACGCTCAACACCTTCACGGGCCGCATTGTTTGCCCAATAGTTACGTGCTGAATTCAGCAGATTTACCGTGCCTATTACATTGGTTACAGCAAACTGTGTAGGGCCGTGTATAGACCGGTCTACGTGCGACTCTGCAGCAAGGTGTATTACCCCATCAAAACCATGTGTGGCAAACAACTCATCAAGCTGTTGGGCATTAGTAATGTCTGCCTTTAAAAAGTGGTAGTTTGGTTTATCCTCAACATCGCGCAGGTTTTCCAAATTGCCAGCATAGGTTAAGGCGTCAAGGTTAAATATGGTGTAATCAGGGTATTTATTTACAAATAACCTTACCACGTGCGAACCAATAAAGCCTGCGCCGCCGGTAATTAATATTTTACGCTTTGCTTCCATTAATTCTTCTCGGTGGTTTTTGTCAGCCCTTGTTGCCATTTCCATGCAGAGGCCATCATTTCGTTTAGCCCAAGCTCTGCTTTCCAACCCAGTTCGTTGTTTGCCAGGGTTGTGTCGGCACACAGTATTTCAACATCTCCCTGTCTGCGTGGGGCAATTGAATAATTTAGCTTAAGGTTGTTGGCATTTTCAAACGCCTGCACTACCTGTAATACAGAATAGCCGGTGCCGGTACCAATATTAAAAATTTCAAAATTTGATTTCTGCCTTTCTTCTGTCATCCTTTTTAAGGCTGCAACATGGGCTTTGGCAAGGTCTACTACGTGAATATAATCTCTAATTGCGGTTCCGTCCGGCGTATTATAATCATTGCCATAAATATTTAATTTATTGCGAAGGCCCGCTGCTGTTTGGGTAATATAAGGTACCAGGTTGTTTGGAACGCCGCGCGGTAGCTCTCCCAATAAGCCCGAGTTGTGTGCGCCGCAAGGGTTAAAATACCTAAGGCAAATACCCTTTAGGTTTGTTGCCCGGGCAACATCGCGAATGATCTCTTCCGAAATTTTTTTTGTGTTTGCATAGGGCGATTCCGGAGAAACAACAGGGGTATCCTCATTAATCGGTATTACTTCTGGTTGCCCGTAAACAGTTGCAGAAGAGGAAAAAAGCATTTTATCTACGCCAAAAGTTTCGGCGGCGGCCAATAAAGTAAAAAGGGTTTCAAGATTGTTTTGATAGTAGCGCAGGGGCTGCTCTCCAGACTCGCCAACTGCTTTTAGGGCCGCAAAATGTATTATCGCTTTAATATCTTTTTCCTTTTCAAAAAAAGAAAAAAGCGTGTCTTTATCTGTAACATCAAGTTCGGCAAACGAAAAATCTTTGCCTGAAACTTTGCGGATATTGTCCAGGATAAATGGCTCAGAGTTAATGAAATTATCGACAACAACAACATCGTAGCCGGCCGCCAATAACTCGACAGCTGTATGAGAACCAATATATCCTGCGCCTCCGGCTACTAATACTTTCATTTACAAACTCATGTATTGCAATTCATTTATTTTGCCACGGTAAATGCCTTTTATATCAAATACCAATGCATTGTCAGCCGTTATCCCCTTGAAATATTCTTCGTCTAAATTCAGGTATTGCTTGTGGTTTACCGCAACAACAACTGCGTCGTAGCCGGTGCCCGGTTCTGGAATAAGCGGGAAACCATATTCATGTTGTAACTCATCGCTATCAGCAAAAGCATCAACAACATCAACATTTACACTAAACGATTTTAACTCATTGATAACGTCAGCAACTTTAGAGTTACGTATATCGCTTACGTTCTCTTTAAACGTTGCGCCCATAACCAACACGCGCGTTTTGTGTGGGTCTTTGCCTGCGGCAATTAGTTTTTTTACAATAAGGTTGGCTATGTATGCGCCCATAGAGTCGTTTATGGCGCGGCCCGAGTTTATAACCTGGCTGTGGTAGCCCATTTCTTTGGCTTTAAACGTAAGGTAGTATGGGTCTACGCCTATACAGTGGCCGCCAACAAGGCCCGGAACAAACTTTAAAAAATTCCATTTAGTACCCGCGGCCTCTAACACATCAAACGTATTTATGCCTGCTTTTTGAAAGATGATAGAAAGCTCGTTCATAAGGGCGATATTAACGTCGCGCTGGGTGTTTTCTATAATTTTAGCTGCTTCGGCAACTTTTATAGATGCCGCTTTATGCACACCTGCATCAACAACAATTCGGTAAACATCTGCAATCAAATCCAACGATTCTTCATCGCAACCCGAAACCACTTTGGTAATTTTTGAAAGCGTGTGCTCTTTGTCGCCAGGGTTGATACGCTCGGGCGAGTAACCTACTTTAAAGTCTTGCATATACTTTAAGCCCGAAACCTCTTCCAAAACAGGGATGCAATCTTCCTCGGTACAGCCGGGGTAAACTGTAGATTCGTAAACAACCACATCGCCGGGTTTTAAGGCGGCCCCCACTGATTTTGAAGCACCTATAAGGGGCCTTAAATCGGGCAGGTTGTGCTCGTCTATCGGAGTAGGAACAGCAACAATAAAAAACGAAGCCTGCTTAAGCTCTTCTATTGACGAAGTAAAGGTTATGTCGCAGCCCACAAAGTCGCGGGCCTCCAGCTCTTCACTTGGATCTATGCCATTGCGCATCATCTCCAGGCGCTTTTCGTTAATATCAAAACCAATTACAGAAACCTTGCGTGCAAAGGCCAACGCAATAGGAAGGCCTACGTAGCCCAGGCCAATTAAGGCAACTTTTGTCTCCTTGTTAAGTATTTTTTTGTACATATTACTTCTTTAAACTATAAATACGTTCTATTATTTCTACCACTTTAAGGCCCTCCAAAGCATTGGTTGTGGCAGTTGTTCGGCCTTGCAGCGTATCAACCACATTTTCTATTACATAGTGGTGGTTAGCTGCCGAGCCCTTATAAGGGCCATAATCATTTGGCGGGTTGGTTTCTTCCAATTCCGGCATTACATAATCCTTAATGTGGCAATATTCCACCTCGTTCATATACTGGCCGCCAAGCTTAATGCTGCCCTTGCTGCCAATAATGGTAATGCTGCTTTCCAGGTTTTTATCCCACACGGCGGTAGAGTAGTTTATGCTGCCCATGCCTCCGTTTACAAAGTTAAAATTAATAAAGCCCGAGTCTTCAAACTCTGTAATACCCTGATGTGTAAAGTCGTTAAAGCGGGCATTAATATCTTTAATGTCGCCAAACAGCCAGTACATAATATCTATAAAGTGGCTAAACTGGGTAAAAAGCGTGCCCCCGTCAAGGTTTTTGGTGCCTTTCCAATTGCCGGGTTTGTAGTATCGTTCATCTCGGTTCCAGTAGCAGTTTACCTGCACCATAAACACATCGCCTAACAGTTTATTTTCTGTTACCTCTTTTATCCATTTTGATGGTGGCGAATAGCGGTTTTGCATTACACAAAAGACGTGACGAGAAACCTGCAGCGATTTAAAAATA
>JBIPNX010000243.1:0-4287 GCA_044378145.1 Flavobacteriales bacterium
ACAGCACCGGCGGGCCTTTTTCATCAATAGAATGGACATTCACAGGGGCTACACCTTCATCGTCAACCGACGAAAACCCAACCAATATTTGCTACCCTAGCTCAGGTACTTTTCCTGTATCGCTTACCGTTACCAATGCAAACGGAAGCAATACCTCTACCCAAAGCAGTTTTGTTACCATAAGCAACCCAATACCAATTGCGCAGTTTACCTATACGCAAATAGACAATTACACTACCGATTTTATTAATACATCAACAGGCGGAACAAGCTATTTATGGACATTCCCCGGCAATGTAACCAGCACCGATGCTAACCCTACATTCGACTTTCCGGTAGAAGGCACCTACCTTGTTACGCTTATTGCTTACGGCCCTTGTGGTGCCGATACGCTTGATGCTAACGTAACCATTTTAAAACTGTCTACAGGAATAACAGAGTATGAGTTGAAAGGCTTTAGCCTATACCCTAACCCGGGCAACCAATTGCTAAACATTAAACTCCCTGAAATTACCTCTAACATTACGGTAGAACTAATTGACCCACTTGGAAAAGCTGTTGCAGTATACAATAACTTATCGGGCCAAAACCTGCAGCTAGATTGTAACACTCTTGCACCCGGCGCTTACCTTGTAAGCATTAAAGCCAATGGCAAACAGGGCAAAAAGGTTTGGGTAAAGTTGTAGAAAAATTAAGAGCTCCCCTCCTGCGGAGGAGGGGAATGAATCCCGACACCAAGGGTTGTCGGGAGAAAGGGGAGGTCAATTAACCCCCTCCCTCACACCTTAGGCGTGAGTACTCCCCCTTCGCAGGGGGAGAGCCTTAAATTTATCACACTAATTACTCCAACTCTCAAACGCTGCCTTTTGCTCGGCGGTGGCGTTCTCCAGCATTTTTATTGAGTAAGTAGGATAGTACTGCTCATTGCATGGGTGCAGGTATATATCCTTTAACACGCCGCCGTTATTGACTGTCAGCTTAACAGTTTCGCTGGCAAAGTAATTAAACCAGTCGTTAAAGCTGCCGGTAAAACCGTTAACGGCAACAAGGGTATCGCCTATTGTTAAGCCCGCTTTTTCGGCCGGCGAATGGGGCGCTATACTAGCTACTTTTCCGCCATCGGTTTTAAAACCAAATACACGCTCTCCATATTGGCCCGATGGTGTTTCAATCAACTCAAGCCCTAGGTATGCAAGGCTCTCATTCAGCAAATCGTTATAAGGTTTTGTACCGAATATATAATCGGCAAAGAAATCGTCGAAGTTAACGCCTGCCGCAACTTCTGCCAATGTTTTATAATCGTCGGCTAAGTAGCCACGGTTTTTAAGGCCGAAGTCTTCGTAAAGGCGACGCATAACATCGTCAAGGCTATGCTGGTTATTGCTGTGCTTGCGTATTTGCACATCTAAGGCAAAAGCCAGTAAGCAGCCCTCATTGTAAATAGACACTTTACGTTGTGGCGCACCCGGCACATAACCATCTAACCAGGTATCAAAACCCGAAGCCGCTACCGAGTAGTTATGGCGGGCATAGTTATGGTTATGGCGTTTAATGGTATCAGCCAATAAAGCAAAATAGGTATCGTTGTTGAATACCTTAGAGCGAAGCAAAAATGTATCGCCGTAGTAGGTGGTAACACCTTCTGCTACAAAGCCCGTAGTAAAATAATTCTCGCCTGTAAAATCATACGGCAGCATCTCTGCAGGGCGAATGGTTTTGATATTCCAAACGTGGAACAGTTCGTGGCTGCTAACGCCTAAAAAGTCTTCATATACCTCGCCCATCATCAGTTTGTACGATGGGCCTAAACCAATAACAGTGCTGGTTAAATGCTCTACCCCATGGTGAAATGGTGTAGGAAGTATCTGAAAATAGAAATGATATTCTTTAACGGGAATGCTACCCATTACCGCTATTTGTTTTGCGGTAAAAGCTTTAAAATCGGCCTTAATTTTTTCAAAACCGGGCTTGCATTCGCCCACAAACCATAAATGAAAAAGCGTGCCTGCCTCTTCATACGTATCATGCTTCATTGTAACCGAAGCAATGAAGGGCGTATCGGCAAGGCGGTCAAAATCTTCTGTTTCAAAAGCCAGTTTTACACCGGTATCGCTAAACTCTTCGGTATGCTTTTCGCCGCAGGCAAGTTTATAATTGCGTGGCACATCAATCTCTACACGACAGGGGTAATTTTCCATACCGGCAGCATACACACAGCAGTTAACGGGGTTAACATATAGCTGATTGTTATCTAGCCACGTAGAGCCTGCATTAAGCTGGTTAGCGTAGTAGCTGTACTTTACAATGATATTTTCAAGGCCATGGGTTTCTACTTCCCAACAATCTTTGGTAATTTTTTCAAAAGCAACGGGTTTACCCTGCTCGTCTTCAATCCTAAACCCTTTTACGTTTTTGGCAAAGTTGCCCAGTTCGTAACGGCCGGGGCGCCATGCAGGCAATTGGACAGATAGCACATTTAACCCACCGGCAGGTATGGTAACCGCAATATCTACATACTGGGTAGATGCATTCTTATAACTAAAATGATAATTTGTCATTACTCTTTCATTCTTCTTATTAACTCGGGCAAATATTGTGCTGCTGCAAGCTCGCGCATTTTATGCCTGGCCTCGCCAACGGGAGAACCAAAATACACCTTGCCTGCCTCTAAACTCTTAGGTACGCCAGATTGGGCATATACCACAGCTCCACGTCCAATGGTAAGGTCTTTAGACACACCAACCTGGCCCCAAAGTATTACATCATCTTCAATATCAACCACACCTGCAATACCCACCTGGGCAGCAAACAGGCAGTTTTTGCCAATAATACTGTCGTGGCCTACGTGTATCTGGTTATCAAGTTTAGAGCCTTTGCCAATGATGGTGTCTGACGATACCCCACGGTCTATCGTACAGCAAGAGCCTATTTCCACATCATCTTCAATAACCGCACGGCCAATACTATGCCAGCGCTGGTAGCCTGTTTCGGTTTTCTTAACATAGAACGCATCGCCCCCAATAACACTGTTAGAGTGGATAATACAGTTATCGCCGATAATGCTATGGTCGTACACCACCACATTAGCATGCAGTATACAGTTTTTACCTATTACGGCATGGTTACCCACCACAACGCCCGGTTGCAACACCGTGCCCTCGCCAATTGTAGCGCTTGGGCTGATGTTTTGCGTACACGGTTCAAACGGCATAAAAAACTTAGCCAAGAAGTTGTACGACTCAAAAGGGTTTGTGCTAAAAATTAAGGCTTTGCCTGCTGGCGGGGTAAGGTTTTCATCGTTAGTAATTATGGTAGTAGCTGCAGAAGCAAGGCATTTTTCAACGTATTTTGGGTGGTCAACAAAGGTTATATCGCCTGTCTCAACACGGTGTATCTCGTTAATACCGCTCACTACATGGTTATCGTCTCCAACAAAACGGCAATCAACAATAGCTGCAATTTCTGCAAGCGTATGGGGTCTTGATAGTTTCATTAACTAGTAAAATTTACGCAAAGGTCGGGAAACTTGGGTTAATCTGTTTTATATTTTTTAACCAATAGATAGCCAACAAGTTGCAGGGTTATAACCCTGCAAAACGTAATAAATTGTGTTTTAGTATAACTAAGTATGCAATTGTTAACAACACGCTATTTACATTTTTTACGATAAGTAAGCAATTATGTAGCGTTACAGCAATTACAAAAAGCTATATTTGCAATAATGAACCTTTTAATTTGTAGTTGGAAAATGCGTAACCTATTACTTATATCGTTTAGCTCTGCATTGCTGTTTGCCTGCGGACCTAAGAACGGCGGTACTGCTGACGGCCCCGCAATAGACAGCACGGGTTCTTACATAAAATTTGCTGATACCAAGAACATAGACTCTACGTGGTCTAAGGATAATATTGTTATTTTCCACGTTACGTCGCAGCCCGATAACCTGCACCCTACCAACGGCATATCTGCCGAAAGGGAGTTTATTTTCCGCTATACGCAAATGACCTTGTTGAGCAACGATTTGCTTAACCGCACCATTCGCCCGCAATTGGTTAAGGCGTTGCCTACCGTGTCGGCCGATGGCCTACAATACTCTTACGAACTGATTGATGGCGCTACGTGGGACGATGGCTCACCGCTTACCATAGACGATGTACTGTTTACTTTTAAAGCCAACAAATGCCCGTTGCTTGAGAATCCTGATGCGCGCGTGTACCTTGAAGACCTTGCCAACATTGTAGTTGACCCTGCCAACAAACGCAAGTTTACAGTGGTGATGAAACGCAA
>JBIPNX010000244.1:0-4275 GCA_044378145.1 Flavobacteriales bacterium
AAACGGAACGCCCAAAAACACATCGGCGCTGCGTTGGTACAGCTGGCACGACAGTTTCCCATCAGCCACGTAGAACTGGAACAGGCAGTGGCATGGCGGTAGCGCCATCTTATCCACATCGGCCACGTTCCATGCCGATACTATCAGGCGGCGGCTATCGGGGTTCTTTTTTATCTGGTTGATAAGGTTAGTAATCTGGTCTATACTGCCACCATCGGGGGTAGGCCAGCTACGCCATTGGTGCCCGTATACAGGGCCCAGGTTGCCATTTTCATCGGCCCACTCGTCCCAAATAGAAACCCCGTTATCCTTAAGGTATTGGATATTGCTATCCCCCCTTAAAAACCACAATAATTCAATAATAATAGAACGCAGGTGCAACTTTTTAGTGGTAATTACCGGGAAGCCTTTGCTCAGGTCAAAGCGCATCTGGTAGCCAAAAACACTGTAAGTGCCGGTGCCGGTACGGTCGCATTTGTGGGCGCCCGTGTCCAGTATATGTTGTAAAAGTTGGTGGTACTGTTCCATGTTACAAAGATACGGCTAAAGGCATGTTAAGCGTACGCAACTTTTCAACTACAATATGGTTAATAAGCGGCGATTAATGTTTGCCAATACCCGGGCAATCGCAGCCGCCACCCCTACGCCCACCGCCACCGCGGCGACCGTATACATTGCTCTTGCAGCTTTCGGCAAAAGCAAGCACCGTAATGCTTAAAAGGAATATGGCTATGAACCTGCGATACTTCATAATACTAATACGATAATGCAAAGGTAATGGTTTCTTTTTTAGGTGCCTATTAGGTTCTAGGTTTTAGGTTTTAGGTGTTAGGTGCTAGTTATTCTTTGCTAGAACCTAGAAGCTAGCCCCTAGAACCTATTCTCTTGTAAAGAGAATATGGTCAATTCGCGGTGGTTGAACTCCCAGCTCTTTAAGGCGCATGTTTATTTGCCCGCGGTGGTAGGTCCCATGGTTAGCCAGGTGCGTAAGTATCTCCTCGTAGGTGCTTTGCCAGGGGTTGCCTTGCGAATCTTTATAAGGTACAATAGTGTCCCAATCCGTTACTGTTGTAATAAAATTTATAAAGTCCGTATGGTTTTTCTCGCCTTGCGATTTCAACTCCTGCATGGGGATAATATCAAACGCCGTATAGCCTGTTGGGGCAATCAGCCTGATGCGTTCCATCCACAGCCCTTTGGCCCATATAATATGGCTCATAAGGCTCCATACACGGTCGTCAATCATGTCGTGCTGAATCATAACATCAATAACCTGGTTATTGGCCCAGTTATCGTATTCAAACATGGTGTGGTGATGGTCTTTCATGGCTTAAAAATTAATTGTAAAGCTAATAATTCTCCCTTATAAAGGGAGACTAAATCTGCGGTTCAGACAATATGGTTATCTTTGCCCTATGAGTTTGTTTGACGAGTTTACCCCCGCCGACTACGGCAAGTGGCGCACCGAAGCCGAGCGCGAGCTGAAAGGAAAGAGTTTTGAAGAATACCTTGTTTGGAACAACGAGGGCATAAGCATTGATGCCTACTACTCGGCCGAGAGCCTTAAGGACCTTACCCTGCCCGTACTCAACAACCGCGAAAACAACTACTGGGATATTATTGCCGAAGTGCCTATTGAAGATGATATTGCCAAAGCCAACAAGCACGCGCTGGAGGCCTTGCAAGGGGGTGCATCGGGCATCCGCTTTACGGGCAACTACCTTAGCGACCAGCACGAGATGCAGGCGCTGCTAGAGGGCATACAGATTGAAATTATTGCGCTTCAGTTTGACTGTGGCGAGGCCAACCCGCTTATCCACTTTATGCTTAAAGAGGAAGTGGAAAACCGCGGCCTTAGCATGGAGCAAATGAATGTGGTTATTGGCCTTGACCCGCTTGGCGACTATACCGCCCGTGGCTACGCCGACTACCCCGAGAACGAAAACTACAAGGTGGCTGCCGCTATGGTTGATGCCGCCAAAAACGATAAAGGCAACCTAAAGCTGATTGCCATTAACGGCAGGCACTTTCATAACGCGGGTGCATCGGCTACCGAAGAACTGGCCTTTAGCCTTGCACAGGCAAACGAATACCTGGGCAAGCTTACAGATATCAAAGTGAGTGCAGAAGATGCGGCAAAATGCATGCAATTCACTATGGCGGTGGGTAGCGGGTACTTTGTAGAGATAGCTAAAATACGCGCACTAAAAATACTATGGGCCAACCTTTGCAGCGGCTACGGTATAGATGTGCCCTGCAGCATTACCGCAGAAACCAGCAAGTGGAACAAGAGTATATACTCGGCACAAACCAATATGCTGCGCAGCACCACCGAGGTTATGGCAGCCATTATAGGCGGCGTTGATGCCTTTGTTGCCGAGCCTTTTGACAGTACCTACAAACGTCCGGATAGCTTCAGTCGCCGCCAGGCACGCAACACACAACTGGTGGCAAAGTACGAGGCGTTTATGGACAAAATTGCCGACCCATTGGCGGGTTCGTACTACGTAGAGCAGCTTACGCATAAGCTGGCACAGGCGGCATGGGGCTTATTTCAGGAAGTTGAAAAACAAGGTGGGTACCTTGCGTGTTTAAAGAGTGGTTTTATTCAGAAAAGCATTAACGCCACCTGCAAAACCCGCGATAAACTAATTAAAGACAAGAAGATTAGCTTTGTGGGCGTTAGCAACTATGTAGACAAGGACGAGAAGATGCTGAAGAAAATTAAGAAGGAAGTGAAGGAAGATAAATTTGCCCCCGAGCTGCAGATTAAGCCGCTGGCTTTTTACCGCGGGCCGGGCATTATAGAGATTGACCTCTTTCAAAAAGAACGTGTAAAATAACATTGAGTATGAAGATATATACCAAAGGCGGCGATAAGGGCGAAACGGCATTATTCGGCGGCGAGCGGGTGCCAAAGCACCACCTGCGCATAGAGAGCTACGGCACAGTTGATGAGCTGAACAGCTTTGTGGGCCTTATCCGCGACCAGGGCATGGACGAGCATACCTTTGATATATTGATTGAGATACAAGACCGCTTGTTTACCTTAGGGTCTATGCTTGCCACCCCTGATGATAAGGGCGGTAAGATTAAAATACCCAAGCTTTCAGAAGGTGACATCGCCCTGCTTGAAAAGGAAATAGATGTAATGACGGATGCGTTGCCCGAGCTAAAATCATTCGTGCTGCCGGGCGGTCATACAACGGTATCGTACTGCCACATAGCGCGCACCGTGTGTCGCCGTGCCGAGCGCATGGTTACGCACCTTGCTGAAAATGATGTGGTAGACCCCTTGGTAATAGAGTACCTTAACAGGTTGAGCGATTACTTTTTTACCCTGTCTCGCAAGCTGGCGCAAGACCTTGGCGCAAACGAGGTGGAGTGGAAACCAAGAATGTAGGCTATATTTGCAAGATGAAGTTCAGGTATATACTTACGGTTTTAGTTATGGCGGCGCTGGTTTCGGCCTGCCGCAAAGACCTGAACGACGAGGATAAACCCGTTGCCGAATTTATTCAACCCGATACGGCTAACCTTACCTTTTACGATACCATTCCCTTTACCATACACTGTACCGATAACAAAGAACTGCTCAGCTACAGGCTGGCGATGACTTATGTTACATCGGGCAACATAGACTATACCAATGCCAAGGCAAAACCCTTCAACATTACGTGGATTGGTGATATAGCCGGCGGCAACAATTTTACTACCGATATTAAAATACACATTGCCGATTCTGCTCTTGGCGGTCAGTACAGGGCCATTATCAATTGTGTTGATGAGTCGGGGAACCAGTCGGCGAGTGATACGGTGATGCTGTTTATTGTTAACCCGATAGACACCATTAAGCCCGAGGTTGATGTGGTGTACCCAACCGACAACCAACAATATGCCGCAACCGATAGTTTAAATGTTTTGGCACTGGCTACCGATGTTTCTAACGTAATTTATTACTCTATTACGGTAACAGATTCGCTGGGCGCGCAAAAGGCTTTTAAAGAAAATAACATTAACACCAGCGGATATAGCATTGACGAAATGATAGGCCTGAACGCCCTTACTGCCGGCACATACAACGTTATAGTATTCGTCCGCGATGCGTATTTTAATGCCACAATAGTAACCATACCCATAGTTATAACTTAATGCCCAAGGATAAGATTTTTGTTTTCGATTTTGATAGCACGCTAACCAGCGTAGAAGCATTGGAAGAACTGGCCGCGATATCGCTGGCAAAACAAGCCGATAAAGACGAAGTAATAAAGCAGA
>JBIPNX010000245.1:0-4271 GCA_044378145.1 Flavobacteriales bacterium
GGCTATCAATAACCTCATCCATTTTTTTACTGATAATTAATTCAGATGGATTAGGAGGAATAGGGCCGGCTGTTATAAAATCAAGATTAGGTAAATGGCTATGCTGCACACAGTCTTCAATACTATCCTTTCCAATAAGTATTGTACTCATACCTTTATCGTTGGGCGCATCAAAACCCTGGTGGATTTTAGGTTTACGCATATCCAAATCAAGCAGTATTACTTTCTTTTCAGAAAAAGCTATAATACCTCCTAAGTTAATACTAACAAATGTTTTACCCTCGCCTGATATTGTTGATGTAACAGCAATAAGTTTGGCTCCGGGGGTATTTGATATAAATTCAAGATTTGCCCTGATAGATCTAAACGCTTCTGAAATTAACGACTTGGGTTTCTTATCAACTATTAGTTGAGATACAGGAATCTCTTCAGAAAACTTAGGTACAAAACCTAGCACCGGTACCTGGGTTAATTTTATAATATCGCCAATATTAGAAATTTGGCTGTGCATTAAATACCTAAATATAATTAAGCCAAGGCTAATAAACAACCATGTTAATATTGCAGATAGTACAATAATTTTTTTATCCGGATATATTGGACTTTTAGCAACAGTACCATAATCAAGTATTATATTTTGCGGTACAAAACCAGCCCTTAGTACTGTTAACTCTGCCTTTTGAATTACAAGTTGATTGTAATACTTTTCGTTAATTTGATTTTGTCTCTTTAATCTTGAATACTCAATAATATCGTAACCCAGGCTTTTATTTAATAATGACTGATTGTATTCGACTATTTTATCACCAAGTTCTTTGCTTTTAAGAACAAGTGAAGATTTTAGGCTTGCAATACTTGATACAATCAATCTTTTCTGATTTTCAATTTGAAAATCTTTTGCTTTAATTTCTGTGCTATTTAATGTAACATCATACAACAGGTTTTGCTTGGAAAGCAAGAGAGTTTGAAGGTCGTTAAGTAACTTTGTTACCGACGGGTTAGTTGTAGCAGCAGATAATGAAATAAGGCCATAAACATCATTATATTTTTTATCTATTTCCTTTTCAATAACATTTAAAGCATTTAATTCAAAATCGCATTTAAGTTTATCCTCTTCTAAATCATCAATTTTATTAATTAGCCCATTATTGGCGCTTGAAATAGAGCTTGAATTATCAGAGCTGTTGTCCTCAACTATATTATTATTAATTTTAAATTGATTAAGCTCGTCTTCAGATGATGAAAGATTATCATACATCCTGTTAATTGTTGTATCTAAGAACGCTAATGTTTTACTAGCACTCTGAGATTTATTTTCAACATCAAAAACCAAAAATTCATCAGCTATAGTATTTACAATATCGGCTGCTTTTTGGGCATTTCTATCGTTAAAAACAATTTTTATTGTCTTAGCAGCATCGTTTAATATGCTAATTGTTAAATTCCTAGATATATAACTAATGATACCATCCGGGTTATTAATTAAAAAATATTGGTTGTTCGATTTTAAAACATCATTATTACTTTTTATCCCGTTAGGATTAACTATCGTAATTTTAAGCGAATCAACTAAAGGAATTTTGACCCATTGCCCAACAGGAATAACTTTTGAGTAACGCTGCTGAGAGTTTTCATATGTCAATTTCGCTTCAGACTTATTTTGGAAGCTAATATTGCATGGAATATCATAAATAGCTGAATTAACTGCTTTAGCCTCAATTTTATATGGCGAATTATTATACTGCTCAAAACTTAGTATATTACCTTGTTTAAAGTAGCTGATTTTTAAATCCAACTTTTTTACAACTCTTGCTAAAAAATTACTTGACCGCATAAGCTCAATTTCCTGAGCGATATTGTTATCAAATATTTTAGAGTCATACTGCATTAGCTCTGCGGTGGTAGAGCCGGTATTTAATTGTATTACAGAATTTGACTGGTATACAGGGTGAGTATATCTATTGTATATAACAGCTGCAGCTGCACAAACTATTAAAACTAAAGCAACCCAAAGTTGGTTTCTCCTTGCTATTACCAGTAACAGCGTAGGATCAAACTCATCATTAATATTAGATATCTTTTTAGGAGCTGCCATTTGTTAAAGCCTACTAATAGTTAATACTATAGCTAGAATACTTACCAGGCCGCTTATATAAAGCATACTTTGTTGTAACGCTTGATCTAGATTACGTTTAACAGGCTCTACATAAATTATATCATTGGCTTGAATTACCATTGAGCCTCCTAGTTTTGCCCCCTCTAAAGTTGATAAATCTATTTGATAAACTATCGGATTAGATAAATCGCCTCGTATAATTTTTATGTTATGAGCTTTACTTAACGGCGGAATACCTCCCGATAGGGCCAGTGCCTCTATTAAAGTGGTTTTTTCATTTGCCATTGTAATAACCTTGGCTAAATTGCCACCAATAAAAACCATAAACCTTCTATTAGTTACTCTAATATCGACATAGGGTGAATTATAGTATTTAGAAAAAAGATCTTTAAATAAATCTTCTGTTTGCCTAATAGTAAGGCCAACAACTTTAATCCTGCCTAATATTGGAATGTGAAGCGTGCTATCAGGTTCAACAATGTAAGCCAAGTTACTTTGTTGCGTCACATCCCTATTGTTACCAGAGCCTATACCAGAAACCAATGGATCTATAGAAATACCTAATCGTTGCCTGCCATCATTTGTAAACACATTGATATTTACAATATCAGCAACTGCTATACGATAAACGTCCTTATTATTCAAACTATCATTGTAAGTAGCAAAGGGGTAGCCATCCGGAGTTTTGAGCATTATACTTTGATTGGTATAGCACGAACTAAGCATAACAGTCATTACCAATATAGGCAAAACCCAACAGGCTACTCTTTTATATGCATATAATCTATCCATTAAAGGCAAATTTAAACATTTAACAACTGCTTATACAAGGCATTTACATCAGTTACTAACCGGGTATAGTGGAAACTGTCTTTAACATGCGACCACCCTTTTTCACCCATTTTAAGCCTTATGGCATCATTATCAACCAATAGCTTAAGTTTAGCCCCAAAATCAGCAGCATTACGGTTTTCAATTAAAAAAGCGGTCTCATCTTTTAGTACAACATTGCTAATACCACCAACATTGGTTGTTACAATAGGCTTATTAGCAGCTTGGGCCTCAATAAGACTAACCGGTGTACCTTCGTTAAGCGATGTTAGTGCTACTATATCTAAACCTGCCAGGGCTCCGTCTATATCTTTAATCCACGACGTAAAAGTAAGCGGGGTTGTTTGGGTAGGATTATGCTCATTGGTATATTCAATACCCAGCTCAGTAGCTTTGGCTTCAACCACAGCACGGTCTTCTCCATCGCCTATTATAAACGCACGAACCTTTTTATTAGTATTATCAACCAAATATTTTACTGCCTCTAAGAACAGGGCATGGCCTTTAACAGGAACTAACCTGCCAATTATTCCTATGGCAATTTCATCATCAGCAACATTGTAATACTTACGAAAAACCTCTCTTTTTTCAGTTTGATTATGCTGAAAACGGTCTAAGTCGAATCCCAACGGTATTACTGATATCTTATCAGGATTACAAATTTTATGTTCTATGGTTAATTCTTCCTTCTGACGGTCGGAAATAGCAATAATCCTGGAACTTTTTTTAGCTAAATACCTTTCAATATTTTTATAAAACTCAGTTTTAGCCTTGCCAAAATACGAGTGAAATACGTGCCCGTGGAATGTATGTACAATAACCTTTACCCCGCACGATGCCGCTGCCAGCCTGCCCAATGTACCTGCTTTTGAAGCGTGGGTATGTACAATATCGGGTTTAAACTCCCTGATAATTTCTTTTATTTTACGGTAGGCAGCCATGTCATCTAATGGCGAAATCTCCCGTTTCATTTCTTTTATAAATACCGGTTTTAAGCCCAACTCGTCTAACACATGTTCAGAGCTTTCTTCACCCTCATCTAAAGAACCGGCTAAAAGCATAGTCTCATACTCAGGCGGCAGGTATGCCGATAAGTAAGCCGCATTATATGTTGGCCCGCCTATATTAAAACGGTTTATTATGCGCAGCACCTTTGGCATTAATTCATGTGTTTTTTATACCAGTATTGAAAAACCAGTAAGCCCCAAATACGTGCAGTAGCGTCGCCGGGACTGTTTGACAATAATTGCTTTTTCAATTTCTCTACAGCAGGGTAGTTAAATATACCTTGGCTTACAATAAATTGTTCTGCCAATAAGTCATT
>JBIPNX010000246.1:0-4246 GCA_044378145.1 Flavobacteriales bacterium
ACTGTACTGCACGCCGGTGGTAAGTTTGATAAAGACTCATACAAAGTATCGGGCGGTTTGCACGGTGTTGGTGTATCGTGTGTTAACGCACTTTCTTCTCACCTTAAAGTGGTAGTTTACCGCGAAGATAAAATCTTTACACAAGAGTATTCTTGCGGCAAACCGTTGTTCGATGTAAAACAGATAGGCACTACTGATAAACGTGGTACTGAGGTAACCTTTTTACCCGATGCCAGTATTTTTACTGTTAGCGAATATAACTACGATACATTATCGAGCCGTTTGCGCGAGCTTGCATACCTAAACAAAGGCATTGTATTAACTATTACCGACGAGCGTAATACTAATGATGATGGCAGCTTTGTAACCGATACATTCCATTCTCAAGGTGGTTTACGCGAGTTTGTTTCTTATTTAGATGCTACCCGCGAGCCTTTAATGGAAGAGCCAATCTATATTGATGGCGAGAAAAACGGTATTCCTGTTGAAGTGGCTATGTTGTACAACACATCGTACAGCGAAAATATCCACTCATACGTAAATAACATTAACACCCACGAGGGTGGTACACACTTAGCGGGTTTCCGCCGTGCGCTTACCCGCACACTTAAGGGCTATGCAGAAAAAAGCGGAATGCTTTCTAAACTTAAGTTTGATATTGCCGGTGATGACTTCCGCGAAGGGTTAACAGCCGTTATATCGGTTAAAGTGCAAGAGCCTCAGTTTGAGGGGCAAACCAAAACCAAATTGGGTAACAACGAGGTTATGGGCGCGGTTGATATTGCTGTGGGCGAAATGCTTGACAACTATCTTGAAGAGCATCCTAAGCAGGCTAAAATTATTGTAGACAAAGTTATTTTGGCTGCAACAGCACGCCACGCTGCACGTAAAGCGCGTGAGTTGGTGCAACGTAAGAGCGTTTTAGGCGGACCGGGCTTACCGGGTAAACTGTCTGATTGCGCCGAGCGCGACCCGGCCCAGTGCGAGATATTCCTTGTCGAAGGTGACTCGGCAGGTGGTACTGCCAAACAAGGCCGCGACCGTAAATTCCAGGCTATCCTTCCATTAAGGGGTAAAATCCTTAACGTGGAGAAAGCCATGGCATACAAAATTTTCGATAACGAGGAGATTAAGAACATATTTACAGCCCTTGGTGTACATATTGGTACCGAAGAGGATAGCAAAGCCCTAAACTTAGACAAGCTACGCTACCATAAGGTTGTAATTATGACCGATGCCGACGTTGACGGTAGCCACATTACAACCCTTATTCTAACATTCTTCTTCCGTCATATGAAGGAGTTGATAGAAAATGGCCACGTTTACATTGCTACACCGCCATTATACCTTGTTAAAAAAGGCAAAGTAGAGCGTTACTGCTGGAATGAACAAGAGCGTAACGAGATAGTAAAAGAACTATCGGGTAAAGATGGCAGCGAAAGTGGTATCGGCATCCAACGTTACAAAGGTTTAGGTGAAATGAATGCTGAACAGTTATGGAGCACAACCCTTAACCCACAGTTCCGTACGCTACGTAAAGTAACTATAGAGAGCGCCGCCGAAACCGACCGTATCTTCTCTATGCTTATGGGCGATGATGTTCCACCACGTCGCGAGTTTATTGAGAAAAACGCTAAATACGCTAAGATTGACGCATAACTAATCGTCAGGCTGAGCGTAGACGAAGCCATATTATTAAGCCCCGGCACTTTTGTCGGGGCTTTTTGTTTTTTTTATATTTCCCTTTGGAGAGAGTACCTCGCAAAGCGAGGGGAGGGAGGATAACACCCCTCCTAATGTAGGAGGGGTGGCTCGAAGAGCCGGGGTGGTATAAACTTGATACCCCCTCCCCGCTACGCGTTACTCCCCCTATTTTAGGGGGAGAGTTTAAGACAAAAAAAGCCCCAACATTGCTGTTGGGGCTTGCTATATAAGGTTGTTAATACCTATTTGGTTGGTTTGGTGCGGCGAGGCTCTACACCAAACACCTCGGTAGTACGCGGTGTTTGTTTAGGGCTGTTGCCGGCAACATGCTGCAGGTCGGGGCTGGTAAATTCGCCTTTAGCAGGGGTATTAGCATTACTGTTTTCTATCAAGATGCGGGTAGGCTGCACAGTAAAAACCGCCTGGTCTTTAGAGGCAACTTTTTGTACCCTTACCTGGGCGCTTAAGCCCAGAGCAAAACATACAGCTGCTATTGTTAATGTGCGCTTTAGCATAAACAGTTAGTCTAAAATGGTTAGCGTACGGTAATGTGCTTCTACGCTTGGGTAGTTATACAACACCTGGTTTGTTTGAGGGAAAAACTCCCACTGTATAGTAACCGTTGTAGGGGTCCCCGGTGTAGTAGTAATAGGTATGGTTAATGAGTGGTTCCAACCGTTGAAGAAACCGTCAATATCGTCACCCTCACCTACGGTAGCATTGGTGGTAGCCACTGGTGTTCCGTTAACAACTACCCTGAATTGCGCCCACATAGCCGCATATATAGTACCTACATAAGTACCCGAAGCTGCAAAGGTTACAAAACCGGTAGTGCTTTGCGGGGTATAGGTAATTGTCATTTGAGGAATATCGGTATACGAGCTAGAACCTGTACTTACATCAGAAGTACCGCGAACAAAGTATTTGTTACCGCCTAAGCCTGTTGGGCCTTGTGGGCCTGTAGCACCGTTTGCACCTGTAGCACCATTAGCACCTGTTGGGCCGTCAGCACCTGTTGGGCCTTGAGCGCCTGTTGGGCCGGCAGGGCCTGTAGCACCGTTGGCACCTGTTGGGCCATTAGCACCCGGAGCACCTGTTGGGCCTTGAGCACCTGTTGGGCCGGCAGGGCCTTGTGGGCCTGTATCGCCTTGTATGCCTTGTGGACCCGCAGGACCGGCAGGGCCTGTAGCACCCGCAGGGCCTGTAGCACCATTGGCACCGTTGGTTCCGTTTAAGCCATCAGCACCGGTTGGGCCGGCAGGACCTTGAGGACCTGTTGGGCCGGGAGTGCTGTTATTTGAGCCACCTAAACCACATACCCACTGGGTAGCGTTGTAGTAGCAAAACGATAATGAATCAGTATTAAATACCAACAAACCCGTAGCAGGGGCAGCAATACCATTCATTTCGCTGGTATTCATGCGGGTAATAAGTGTACCCTTAACTTTAGACGATAGGTCTAATAACGCACTTGGATCGGGGGTTGTAGTACCAATACCCACGTTGTTTTGGGCAGAAACACTGGCTGCGGCTACTAAAAGCCACAAGCTGATCATAAGTAGAATACTCCTGAATTGTATAGTTTTGTTCATAGGCTATGGTTGGTAATAACGATAAACTTCACAAAAATATTTTTTATTTTGAAACCGCAACAATAATCTTCAATAAATTTCACACAATACTGTAAATTAGTTATACAGCTTACTACCTTTGAAAACTTATTATTCTATTAAAAATGAGAAAAATTGCCATTATTTCAGCCTTGTTACTTGCTGTTACAAGTGTATTTGCCCAGCGTGGTAAAGACGGAAACAAAACAGTTACCGCAGCCTCTACAACTGTTAATGAGTATACTACCCTAACGGCAGATGCTACAGCAGGTCAAACCTCTATTACAGTGGCTAACAATGGTTTAAATACCTTTAATCGCTTTACAGCCAACCTGGCTGCTGGCGATTTGGTAATGATTATTCAAATGCAGGGGGCAACTATTGATGCTACCCCGGATGATGGTACCTATGGCGCTGTAACCAACCTTAACAATTGTGGCAACTACGAACTTGTTCAGGTAAAATCGGTGTCAGGGTCAAACCAAATTAACCTTGATTGCGCCCTGGCAAATAACTACACCATTGCCGGCAGGGTTCAGGTAGTGCGTATACCGCGTTATAATAATTTAACCATTAATGCTAATGCCGACATAAACAGTGCTCCCTGGGACGGTTCTAGCGGAGGCATTGTGGCTTTAGAAGTTTTAGGCAATACTACTATTAGTGCAAACGGTAAAATCACAGTTTCAGGCAAAGGTTTCCGTAGTGGAAAGTCTAACGAGAATTCATCAACCTATGGTGTGTTAAACTACCGTAGTACCGACCCTGCATACGGAGCAGAAAAAGGCGAAAGTATTGCCGGCACTATTGCTGATTATGATAATCTAAACGGGCGTTACGGAAGAGGTGCCCCGGCTAACGGCGGCGGCGGAGGTAACGGCCATAACTGCGGCGGCGGCGGCGGTGCTAATGGCGGCGAAGTTGCTCAATGG
>JBIPNX010000011.1:0-15434 GCA_044378145.1 Flavobacteriales bacterium
TCTAAAGCATACACATGCGACACAGAGTCGCCGGTTACAGTAGCTGTACCATCGCCAAAATTCCAAACTGTAGTATAGTTTGTGCCGCTGGCAGTAAGGCTAAAGTTTATAGGTGTATAGCCGCAAACAGTATTGTTGTTTAATGTAAAGCTGGCGCTAAACAGGCTTATGTTTGGTTTACTTATAGTATCGGCACAACCGTGTATATCTACAATAGCAAGTGTAATATCATCAGTAGGCATATAAGTAAATGTATGCAATGGGTTCTGTAGGGTAGATGTGTTACCATCGCCAAAGTCCCAATACCACGATACCGCATTGTCGCTGCTATCTGCAAACTGTACATCAATATCAGGTTGAAAACACGATTTGTTTTGAGTATAGCCAAAGTCTGCCGTAGCACCGTAAACATGTATAGTATCTATAAACATACCTGAACAGTTTTGACCATCAACATTAAATACCTGTAGTTTTACAGCATAGTCGCCGGGCTGGGTAAAGGTATAGCTGGTAGTTGTGGTGCCGTTATTGTTTATAACAGCAAGGTTACCCATAAACCAGTAGTGTGTATTGCCCGGTGTAAAGTTGCTCGATAGCGAGTTAAAATCTACTGTTAATGGAGCGCAACCGCCGTGGGTACTGGCAGTAAAGTTTGCAGTAGGCAGGTAAACCGACACAGGGTCTAGCACGTAATCATGAGGGCAACCTAAACCATCGGTAATGTGCAACGATAGGTTGTATGTTCCGGGGTTTGCATATTGGTGTACCGGGAACATATCTGTTGATGTTGTGCTATCACCAAAGCTCCATAGGTAAGTAAATGCAGAGTCAAGGTTGTGTGCAATGTTTAATGGTGCATTACACAATATTGTTTGGAAGTTGAACTCAGGCGCTGTAATAGGAGAGTAAACACTGCTTGTGGCAGAGCCCGGGCAGCCTTCGGCATCTATTGTTGTTAGCTGTACATGGTAAGTTTGGTCTGTAGAGTTATATACATAAGTAAAGCTTTGTGCTGTTTCTATGTCGCCGTTACCCATTGTCCATAACCATGATACAGCATCGGGAGAGTTACCTGTAAACAGCACCACAATACTATCGCAGAAGTTTTGTTGCGATACACTTATAGTAGGGGTATGCCCTCCAATGTCATATATGTAAGGTTGGTATACTTCATCGTAAGAATTATAGTTATCATACCAAACTTCGGTATACACTATATAGTTTCCGGCAGTACCAAATTCATGTGTAGGAGAAAAATCGGTTGATGTTGTACCATCGCCAAAATGCCATATTACAGAGTCGGCATACAAAAACTGGTTGTTAAATGTAAGCTGGTAAGGGGCACATGCGCTTATAACAAATGTACTGTCTGTATTGGTAGAGTCAGGTGGAAAGTCGTAGCCAATAGGTTGTGGTATGGCAGGAGGAGAGTCTGCACAAATTTCAGCACTAACAGTATCAACACAACCAAACTGGTTTGTAATAATTGCTGTATACGTTGGGTTTGGAAAAGCAACCGTATCAAATACCATTACAGGGTTAGTTTCTGTTGATGTTTGACCATCGCTAAAAAACCATTGTACAGTAACAGAATCTTCGGGTATAGGTCGGAATTCAGATTGCACTAAGCCAAAACCGGGGCCGCCGCCACAATCAGATGATGCGCCTGCAGCAAACGGGAATAATGCCAATTGGTTAAAACCATTGTAGGTATTTAAACAACCGCTGGGTGTTATAATGGTTAACGATACATTATAGTAACCATCTTCAGCATAGGTGTGCGTTGGGTTTTGCTGGTTGTTTATTGGCGACCCATCGCCAAAATTCCATGCGTAGCTAATGCCATTATTAGGTGTGCTAAATGCTACATTGTATGGTGCACTGCAGCTTTGGTTAATAGTAGACACTTCGGGCTCGCCACCAAATACCTCAATGTTTGCAAAGTCTGATATTAATTCCTGGCAGCTATCTACTGTCATGGTAATTAATGATATGGTGTAAGTACCAGGCTGCTCATAAACGTGTGTAGGGTTAGGGCCTGTTCCGGTAGTACCATCGCCAAAGTTCCATAAATAGCTAATTGCCTCAGAGTTATTTGCCTGGAATGTAGATGCAATGCCAACACAACCAGCAAAAGGTATGGTAGGTGTGGTATAACTTGGTGTAAGGTAGTTTACATTAATAAAGTCGTTTATTACTAAAGTGTCAACACAAGAGCCATTCATTGCAACAAGGGTTACATAGTAAGCGCCGGGTGTGTTGTAGTAATGGGTTGGGTTAGGTAGGGCTGATGTTGTTCCATCGCCAAAAAACCAATTAAAGCTTGTAGCACCCTGTGTGTAGTTTATAAACTGGGCATTTACAGTACAGCCTGATGTGTTAGTGGCATTAAAATCGGCCATAACATGTATAATATTTACCGCGTTTACTACAGTTGCAGTATCGGTACAGCCATAGCTGTTGGTGGTAATAAGGGTTACGTTATAATTGCCGCTGGCATTGTAAGTAGCAGTTGGGTTTTCGTCGGTAGATGTTGTTCCGTTTCCTAAATCCCACGCATAACTAACAGCGTTTGTAGATGTGTTGGTAAAGCTTACAGGTGCTAATACACAAGCCGAAGGAGAACCAACGGTAAAAGCACTAACCGGTTGTGGGTTTACAGTAATAAAATCATTAAGTGTTACTGATGAGTTACAAGAAGAACCTACACCAAAAACAGTAGTAAGTGATACCGTATAGTTTACTACACTTTGGCTACCGTTTACAAATACATGGTTTACGGTGGGTACGTTTGTTGTTACCGGTGCAGTACCATCGCCAAAATCCCAAACATATTGTTGGGCATTGGTAACGTTAGTACAGTTAAATGTTACAGCCAATGGGCTGCAGCCTGTATCTACCGATGCAGTTACATCAGGTATAATGCCGTTGGTAATATCAATTGTAAAGCTGGTAGTATCAGTACATCCGCTGCTGCCGGTTGCAATATAGGTTACATTGTAAGTGCCGAAGCTTCCATAAATATGCGATGGTGCCGATATGCTAGAGGTTTGGCTATCGCCAAAATTCCAGAAATGAGATACAGCGTTGGTTGATGTTTGAATAAAGTTAATAGACTCATTAGGGTCGCAAACAACAGTACTGTTTGCTGTAGCAATAGCATCCGGTTTTGGTTGTACGTTAACCGGCACTATTGCCGATGCGCATGCATTTGTAAAACCATCTACAAATACCAAAACACTTACGTTGGTGTTTGGGTTAAAGTTGTTATAAACGTGTGTAGGATTATTTACATCAGACAATAATACACCATCGCCAAAGTTCCATACAAAAGAGTCGCCAACAATAGGCTGGTTTGTAAACTGGAAAACAGTTTGTTGCTCGCAACCCGCAGGCGGTGCCACAGTAAAAGATACAGATGGGGTTTGTACAGTTATGTTTTGGGTAGCAGTGCTAATGGCATTGCCCCCCTGCATAATTTGCAACGTAACGGTAAAGTTACCGGCATAAGTATATACCTGTGTAGGGTTGGTTTGGCTGCTACCGGGTGTGCCGTTGCCAAAATCCCACAAATAAGTAGCACCGTTTGGCAAGGTAGAGGTATTGGTAAATTGCACCGAAGCAGTTGTACCGCCGCACAAATACAGTGTATTGTCTGACACCGTAAACGATGCCTGAGCAAAAACACCAGAGCCCCAGAGTAGGGCTACCGCAAGGCAAGCTATGTATTTTGCTTTCTCCTTAATTGATGTAAATAGTGGGTTCATCTTAATTGGGGTGGTTGTGGTGGTTGGTTGGTATTGTTTTTGGTTTTAGTTTATTAAGGTAACAGTGCCTTCTTGTTCTACTATGCCATAAGCCAGGCCACGGGCACTTACTTTATATATATATACATCTTGCTGGCTTAACACACCTTTAAAAGTGCCATCCCAGCCTTTTTGTAAATCGTCGGTTTCATATAATAATTCGCCCCAGCGGTTATATATAAGCATCTTGAATGTTTGAATGCCGTCACCTTTAGGAACAAATGTTTCGTTAATGCCATCGCCATTAGGGGTAAAAGCGTTTGGTATATATAGTATTGCACCCGGGGTAACACGTGCGTAGTTAGACACACTCTGCACCTGCGGCTGGTTCTTTTTAAAGGCCGTAACCCGGTAATTCTGTGCGTTTACCGGAAATGCGTTTTGTGCTTTTACACTCATTGTCAGTGTCATTAGCGTTGCAATTGTGAGTAGTAGTGCCTGTTTCATAGCAATTTTCTTTATTGTGTTAATTGGGGCACTACAAAGAAACAGTACCCTTATAGGGTGCCAAGGCAATAGAAGTACTTACACTTGCGGATGTAAGATTTGGAAGAGTATTGGAAGAGGATAAATGAGCTGTAAATATGATTTGTTTGATTTATAGCAACTTATATATTTTAAATTGCCCTTAAAGCTTTGAAAAACATGTACGAAATATATTTTCAGGCCTTTTTTATCTTTTTGAAGCCTTAATCCAGAAAATTTGCGCTATGGGTTTGGAGATATGCAAAAAATATTATCTTTGCAGCCCTAATTAAGGTTGGTGCGGTAGCTCAGTCGGTAGAGCAAAGGACTGAAAATCCTTGTGTCGGGGGTTCGATTCCCTCCCACACCACAACAGTTCTAAACAAAAGCTTATGCAAATAGGCTTTTGTTTTTTCGGGGGATTAGCTCAGCTGGCTAGAGCGCTTGCATGGCATGCAAGAGGTCATCGGTTCGACTCCGATATTCTCCACCCTAAATCCCGCATCGGCGGGATTTTTTGTTTCTGTTAATGGCACAGTCCACCTATTTCAATACCTTTAAGCCATGAGGTTCTATTTGCTATTTGTATTGCTGGCCAGCGCTAAAATACTTTCAGCGCAAAGTGTTACGGCTATTCCGGTTACTGTTTTGCCTAGCCAGCTAATTGAAAGCTCTGGACTTGAAAAAACCGGGCCTAATATGTTCTGGTCTCATAACGATAGCGGCAACCAGCCCGATATTTTTGGCTTCGATTCATCAGGAACCCTAATTAAAACCATTACCGTTACCAATGCCATTAATGTAGATTGGGAAGACCTTGCACAGGGCGATAACGGTGAGTTTTACATTGGCGACTTTGGCAATAACAACAACGACCGCTCTGCTGCAAATAACACCCCACTTACCATCTATATTATTCCGCCACCGGGTAGCATTTCAGGTTCTACCACAACTGCTCAGTCTATTGTTTTTGAATACGAAGACCGCGACTTTAATGCCCCGTATACCAACCATAATTTCGACATGGAGGGCTTCTTTTTCTTTAACGATTCGCTGCACCTGTTTTCTAAAAACCGCACCAACCCTGCTAACGGATGGGTAAAGCATTATATTCTGCCTGCCGTTCCAGGTAACTATACTGCCATGCTGGTAGACAGTTTTAATAACGGCGGCTATATGATAACCAGCGCAGATATTGCCCCGCATAAGAATACAGTAGCGTTGCTATCCAACAACCGCATCTTTTTGTACAATTGCTTTACAGGCTCCAGGTTCCTCTCTACGGGTCATGTTACGTCTATAGGCATTACCCTTACCCAAAAAGAGTCCATTGTATTTTCTACTGATGACCGCGTATATATAACCGATGAGTACTTCAGTCCTACAGTTGGGCAAAGGCTATACAGGGCTGAGTTATCAGGTTTCATATCTCCTCAATTGCAGATTGGTTCGGTAGCAGTTGATAGTATATGCCCCGGCTTACAAAACGGCGAAATTAGCGTTATACCCGAAGGAGGTTACCAACCTTATACCTATACATGGTCTAATGGAGATAGTGGTGATATAATAGACAGCCTTGTTGCCGATACTTATACCGTACATATAACCGATAGCCACGGCTGCTTTGTCGATTCTACCATACTAGTTGGAGGATACACTAACCTGCCCGCAATTACTGCAACAGTTACACCAACCTGCCCCGGCGATAGCGCGGGGATTATTGAAACCAACATTATCGGTGGGGTTGCACCCTTTCAATATGCATGGGGTGGAGATTTAACTAATGATACTTTAGCAAACCTACCTGCGGGTGATTATCCTTTAATAGTTACCGATGGCAATGGCTGCCCGTTTGATACCAGCTTTACAGTTAATGAATATGATGTGATAATTCCGATTCTTACCTGGCAGCCTTTTGATTATTTAGTAAGTAGCGATTCAGCAACGGCCTATTGGCTTTTAAATGGTGAGATGTATTTTTTTAGTGTTGCTAATGACACCATAATCCCCGGTCCTAATTTTGGCACTTTCCAAGCTGTGTCAATAGATGAAAATGGTTGTGTACTTGTTTCAAATGAATATTATTACGGTGAAGGTGGAACTAATGAGGGTTCAAAGGCAATAAATAATCCAATCGTATCTAAAACCGACAACGGCTACATTTTAAATAATACATCTAACCAAAATTATACTGTACAGGTATATGCATTAGATGGAAGGTTGATTACTTCAATCCCTTTAAATGCAGGGGCTTTGCAAGAACTTACCATGCCTGTTGAAGCATTGCATATATTTGCAATCAGCAACGGAAAAACAACCCGGAGCTTAATTAAATAATATAGCCATGAGATTTATAGCTGGATACGTAATTATTGCAGCCTTTATAGTATGGGTGTTATACAGGCTTTTAATCAAAAAAGACCTTAAGCAAAATACTACTGCTTTATACACTTACGGCGGCTTTGCACTAGCCTGGACACTGATATATCTTTGGCTCTTTAATTAAAGCCCAGCCCCTTTAACAATAGCATCAACAACAGCAGGGTCCAGTAGCGTAGTGGTATCGCCTAAGTTAGACACGTCGCCCTCGGCTATTTTGCGCAAAATGCGACGCATAATTTTACCGCTGCGTGTTTTAGGCAGTCCCGGTACTATCTGAATCTTATCGGGCTTGGCAATAGGGCCTATCTGCCCCGTAACGGTTTTTAGTATGCTGGCCTTTATATGCTCAGTAGTTTCATGGTCGTCGTGTTCCAGAATAACAAAAGCATAAATGCCCTGCCCTTTAATATCATGCGGAAAGCCAACAACGGCGCTCTCTACCACATTAATATCCTCGTTAATGGCGTTCTCAATTTCGGCAGTACCAAAGCGGTGGCCCGACACATTTATCACATCATCAACACGGCCAATAATGCGGTATTTACCGTCCATATCGCGGCGCGCACCATCGCCTGTAAAGTAGAGGTTTTTGTAGGTTGAGAAGTAGTTTACACGGCAGCGCTCATGGTCGCCGTAGGTGGTGCGTATCATGCCCGGCCACGGGAACTTTATAGCTAAATATCCTTCCTCACCATTCTCTTTAATTTCTTCGCCTGTAGCATCAACCAAAACGGTTTGCACACCCGGCAGCGGCAAGCCTGCAAACGATGGTTTTAGTGGAGAAATTCCCGCCAGTGCCGATATCATAATTCCGCCTGTTTCTGTCTGCCACCAGGTATCTACGACAGGGCAGTTTTTCTTACCTATGTGTTCATCGTACCAATGCCAGGCCTCTTCATTTATAGGCTCTCCAACACTTCCAAGTGTTTTCAGCGAGCTTAAATCGTAAGGCGTAACATACTCTAAGCCCTGCGCCATTAAAGACCGTATAGCCGTAGGCGCGGTGTAGAATATATTCACTTGGTGCTTGTCTATTACCTGCCAAAAACGGCCTGCATCGGGGTAGGTAGGTACACCCTCAAACATAAGCGTAGTAGCCCCATTAAGCAGCGGCCCGTAGAGTATATAAGTATGCCCGGTAACCCAGCCAATATCGGCAGTGCACCAGTACACATCACTCTCGTTATACTGAAAAACATTGGCAAAGCTATAGCCGGCATACACCATATAACCGCCGCAGGTATGTACTACGCCTTTGGGTTTTCCGGTAGAGCCGGAAGTGTACAATATAAACAGCATATCCTCCGCATCCATTTCGGTAGCGGGGCATTCAGCCGAAACCGATTGTACAGCCTCGTGGTACCAAACATCCCTACTGCTATCCATATCAACACCCATATCCAGGCGGTTTACTACCAATACTTTTTTAATAGATGGGCACGATTTTACTGCCTCATCAACCACGGCCTTAACAGCAATTTGCTTGTTTCCGCGGCTCATTCCATCGGAAGTCAATACATACGCACATTCCGAATCGTTAATCCTGTCGGCAATGGAGTTGGCAGAGAAGCCTGCAAATACTACCGAATGGATAGCGCCAATGCGCGCGCAAGCCAGCACCGCAAAACTCAACTCAGGAATCATCGGCATATAGATGCATATACGGTCGCCCTTTTGTACGCCCATATTCTTAAGCACATTCGCCATGCGGCATACGTTTTCGTAGAGCTCTCGGTAGGTGTATTTTTTCACCGCTTCGCCCGGCTCGTTAGGCTCCCAAATAAGGGCAGTTTTATCGCCGCGTGTTGCTAAGTGGCGGTCAAGGCAATTCTCGGTAATGTTCAGCTTTCCGCCCTCAAACCATTTAATATTGGGTTCGGTAAAGTTCCACTCCAGGGTTTTATCCCAACGCTTATGCCAATCAAAATTACCGGCTATTTCATCCCAAAAAGCTTCGGGTTGTTCAACACTGTGTTTATATGCTGCCTCGTAATCGGCAAAGCTGTTTATGCGGTAGCTCATTTTCTAAACTTTAAAAGGGCAAGTTATAAAATTAAGTTTCCTTTCCAAACCCTTGCTGTTGTTGGAAATTTTTACCTCCCCCCATTGCTGCTTGCCTTATGTTGGCATAACAGGTAGGCCTCGTCTATTACTATTTGTAATCGTTTAGCCCTTATGCCTGCATTTTCCAGTATTTTTTTGTTGTTATTAATTTCGTTGCAAAGCACTATGTTTTTGTCTAGCAAATACTGCTTCTCGCTTTTGGTAATAGAGGTAAGGCAGGTAATGGGGTACAAGCCCAGTTCGTCTATTTGGTCTTTAAGCCCACCGGTTTGAGGGTAGCTCCAGCCAATAAGTTTAAGCCCTGCACAGTTGCCATATTTTAGTGCATCGTCAGAAAAGCGCGTGTTAGTTACCACACAGCCCTGATACACTTTGCCGCCATTTTTCGGCTCTTTAAGCCAGGTAGCTTCTACATCTTTAAACCGAGAATGTATGTATAGTGGAATTTTAACATTGCAAATAATACCCTGCAGGTTATGGTATTTGCACTCTATCATTAATTGCAGTTTGTTTGTAGATGCGATTACGTCAATTTCATGTTTTACGCATTGTCCATCTACAAATTCGCCCACACTAACACTATAACCAAGGTGTCTGAATATTTCGGCCACAAATTTTTCAAAAGGAAAGCCCGATGGGCCTAAATCCATTATGGCCTTTTTTAGCTGGTACTTGGCTGCCGTGTGCCTAGCGGTGCCTTTAAGCATTTTAAACGCCTGACTGTATATTTCTTTGGTAGAAATACCCTCGTAAAGCCTGTTGTATATATCGTTTACAATAATCTCAACCTGCTCCTCTTTTGCTCCGGAACGCCTTAAAGAGTTTCGCAACTTTTCTTCAGAAAATATAGAACTCTCGCCCGAGGCTTTAATTATTTCAATCTTTCTTTTCATTTCTCAATAAACCGGTACCACATACTATGGCAAACTTAAGCAATAACCCCAATTTATATTCTTGCCGGCCGGCTGTTTCTACACATAGTTTTTACCAATAGTATAAAAATGCTAAACCCTTACGGGCGGTAGTAGAAGAATGTGTTTTCGCGCAACCTCACCCCAGCTTTCAGCCACCCCTCTCCACGCGTGGAGAGGGGAAAGTTACGAGCAAAGCGAGTAACAGGGGAGAGGTAAAAACACCTTAAGGCAACCCGCTTGTCGCGAATCGCCTAAAGGAATCAATTTGCCTTTTCAGGTATCCCGACATTATATCGTTGGGGCTTATCATAACCGTTTACCAACTGACCGATGATGTCATGCCGAAGCCTAACTGGTTTCAATCACCGTTTAAGCGTTATCCTCTTACTAAACTGTTTATCTTAAATTTTAATCTAAACCATTAATTGAAAATCGTAATAAGCATTGTAGGTATTAAACCCCCTGCCAATGTTTGTCCCCATCATTGAGGGGGTGCCCAAAGGGCGGGGGAGGTTTGCCGCGGCAACTTTTATTTTAGTGGGTAATAATGTTATTGCAATAACGGGTACAAAGGTACAACACTTGAAAAAATAAGTCAAGTGTTTTTATATAAAAATTATATATTGTTGAAAAATACGCCGCGCGCTACTTTTTAAAAACGTACGGTGTAATGGTTATTTTGTAGAAACCAATCTTCGATTTATTCTTGTTATCAATATACAACGCCCCGTCTTTAAACTCGTACGATTGAAACTTGGGCGATAGTTTTAAGTGCAAATCCTCCGAATTAATCACATCACCCTCGTCAATACTAATGCTACCGTAATTAAGCTTGCCCAGGGTAAGTTTAACGTTTAGGTTTTCTGCTACTTTAAGCCCATTGTAGGTATATTCTATGGTAGCGGGGAATAGGATGTTTCCATTACCCAACACCTGCTTGTAGGTAATAGAATCTTTAAATTTATCAAACTCCAGTATGTTTTGGGCTTCCATAGTTTAAAATTGCTTATCAGGCAGTAAAGGTAGGGATAATGGTGGGTGAAACCATTATAGTGATAATCTTGAAAGTTAGGGAGCACAACTTATTTATCTTTGTAAAATGATTTTTAATGTATCTTCATCGTTCCTCCCAAGTTCTTCTTGGTAATCAGATATTAATTGATTTTCAAATATTTCCGCGAACATTTCTTCGTTAAAAGCGGTTTTTAATAATGTTGGGGATAGCTTGATTTTATATCTACTGCATTTCATTGGAGAAGTCTTAGTGCCAAAAAACAAAACAATATTAATTCCTGAATTAGGTCTTTCAGCTTCTTCTACTGGAATAATTATGGTAAAGGTTTCTATGGTTGGCTCACCATAGAAAATCACATCTTTAATATCTGTTCTTCTTAAAAGAGTGCCCTGGGCTTCATAATTTGTGTTTTTTTCTGAGGTAGGATATTTTGAATTTTGAAACCAACCTTTATCTATTAAAACGTTGTATGATGGATTATAGTCATTTTGAAGTTTTGATAAATTGAAGATAATGATGGAAATTCTAAGATGGTATTCTCGTTTATTAGGCATTGTTTCTTTCCATACATTCCAGTTGTCTATCTTTATATATCCTCTAATATCCGGGTATTTTACTTTTTTAAATAATGCATCAATATAATGGTGTGGAGCAGGCCTTGATTGTCCATCAATTCTCATATAATAAACACTTCCTGTTTGGTGTGGGGCATATTCACTTTGGTCTATTTCAAAAATAAATAGTTTGTTTTCGGCCAGTTCTTTTACTCTTATGTTGGTTGGCAGTGGGATTATTTTATCTGATATTTTACTAATTAAAGTGTCTTTTTCAATAGGCTCTTTTGAATAAGTTAAATCCCCCTTAAATATTTTTTCTTTTTTTCCTTCAATTTTTTTACCAATAGGAGCACCCCAAATTAAAATCCCACCGTTGGAATTTAATAAGGCGCTGATTGCTTTATTTATAGGTTCAATATTTTTATCAAAATTTGTTTCAGTGCTAAATGATTTAAATTCAATTTGATCTGTTTCCGGTCTGTCAATTTTGAAATAATTCTCAAGGTCTTCGAGTGTCAGTTCACCCAGTTTTTTACCAAAATGTGGCGTGCAGTAGTCCATAGATAGATTTATAATATAAAGGTATCAACTTATGATTAGATTCCTGCCCCCCCACAACGATAAATGTCGGGACAGGTTCGCAGGGGGTAACAATCAACTTTTCTGCCACTCGGCACAAACCCAGTCCCCTAAAAGAAATTTGCCCCGCATTTGCTTTTTTTATACCTTTGTATAGAATAAATCTAAATAGAGGTAAACATATTACGTAAACCTTTGTTTGATTGCAAATTACCGGATTATGATTACAGTATCAGAAACAGCAAAAAACAAGGTAGTTAGCCTTCTGGGTGAAGAGGGTAAAAGCCCTGCTGAAAGTTATATAAGAGTGGGGGTAGAGAGCGGTGGCTGCTCGGGCTTGTCATACAAACTGGAGTTTAGCGGCGAATTACGTCCTGACGACCAGGTGTTTGAAGACAAAGGCGTAAGGATAGCCGTAGATAAAAAAAGCTTTTTGTATTTGATTGGTACCGAGCTTGATTACTCGGGCGGTATCAACGGCAAAGGCTTTGAATTTAACAACCCTAACGCCAAGCGCACTTGCGGTTGTGGCGAAAGTTTTTCGCTTTAATAGTTTTAACATAAGCCCAAAATGGCACAAGATATTTTAGAAGAAATAACGTCGTCGGAATACAAGTACGGCTTTGTAACAGACATTGAGGCCGACAGCGCGCCAAAGGGTTTGAGCGAAGATATTGTACGTTTTATTTCGGCCAAAAAGAACGAACCCGAGTGGATGCTCGAATACCGTTTAAAGGCCTACCGCCATTGGCTTAAAATGGAAGAGCCTGCCTGGGCACATGTTCAGTACCCTAAAATCGATTTTCAAAATATTATCTATTACTCGGCCCCTAAGCAAACTAAGGTGCTAAACAGCCTTGACGAGGTAGACCCTGAGTTGTTAAAGACGTTTGAAAAGCTTGGCATATCGCTGGAGGAGCAAAAGCGCCTTACCGGTGTGGCTGTTGATGCGGTTATTGATAGCGTATCGGTTAAAACCACCTTTAAAGATAAGCTGGGCGAGCTGGGAATTATCTTCTCATCGTTTAGCGAAGCCGTGCACGAACACCCTGAACTGATTAAAAAGTACATGGGCTCTGTAGTGCCTTATACTGATAATTACTACGCAGCCCTTAACGCGGCTGTGTTTAGCGATGGTTCTTTTTGCTACATACCCAAAGGGGTGCGTTGCCCAATGGAACTATCGACATACTTCCGCATAAACTCTGCAGGCACCGGCCAGTTTGAGCGTACGCTTATTGTTGCCGACGAAGGCAGCTACGTTAGCTACCTTGAAGGCTGTACCGCCCCTATGCGCGATGAAAACCAACTGCATGCAGCGGTGGTAGAATTAGTATCGCACGATAATGCCGAGATAAAATACTCTACTGTGCAAAACTGGTACCCCGGCAATAAAGACGGTGTAGGCGGTATTTACAACTTTGTAACCAAGCGCGGCGTGTGCGACAGGAACGCCAAAATATCGTGGACACAGGTAGAAACCGGATCGGCCATTACCTGGAAATACCCTAGCGTTATTTTAAAAGGCGATAACTCTATCGGCGAGTTTTACTCGGTAGCGGTAACCAACAACATGCAGCAGGCCGATACCGGTACCAAGATGATTCATATTGGCAAAAACACCAAGTCGACGATTATATCGAAAGGTATATCGGCAGGCAAGAGCAACAACTCGTACCGCGGGTTGGTGCGCATTGGTAAAAAAGCCGAAAATGCCCGTAACTTCTCGCAATGCGACTCTTTGTTGATGGGCGATAAATGCGGTGCGCATACTTACCCATACATAGAGATTGGCAACAGCAGCGGCGTGGTAGAACACGAAGCAACCACCTCAAAAATTGGCGAAGACCAGATATTTTACTGCAACCAACGCGGCATTAGCAACGAAGATGCCATTGGGTTAATTGTTAACGGCTACTGCAAAGAGGTACTTAACAAACTGCCTATGGAGTTTGCCGTTGAAGCCCAAAAGCTACTAAGCATTAGCTTAGAAGGCAGCGTAGGTTAGTATTCATAAGATTTAGAACAACAAGATAATGCTAGTAATAAAGAATTTAAAGGCCCGCATAGAGGAGAAAGAAATTTTAAAGGGCTTTAACCTGGAAGTAAAAGCCGGCGAAGTGCACGCCATTATGGGCCCTAACGGCTCGGGCAAAAGCACGTTGGCATCTGTATTAGCAGGCCGCGCCGATTACGAAGTAACCGAAGGCGAAGTAACCTTTAATGGTAAAGACCTGTTGGATATGGCATCCGAAGAACGTGCCCGCGAAGGTTTGTTCCTTGCGTTCCAGTACCCAGTAGAAATTCCGGGTGTGTCAAACATCAACTTCCTTAAAACGGCAGTAGCTGAAGTGCGCAAGCACCGTGGCTTAGCTCCGTTAGAAGCTAAGGATTTCCTTAAGTTCTTTAACGAGAAAAAAGCCTTGGTAGAGATGGATTCTAACCTAGCCAGCCGTTCGGTAAACGAAGGCTTTTCGGGTGGTGAGAAAAAGCGTAACGAGATTTTACAAATGGCTATGCTGGAGCCTAAACTGGCAATATTAGACGAGACCGATTCAGGCCTTGATATTGATGCCCTGCGCATTGTTGCTAATGGTGTAAACAAGTTGAAATCGCCTGATAATGCTACCGTAGTAATTACCCACTACCAGCGTTTGTTAGACTATATAGTGCCTGATTTTGTACACGTATTGTACAATGGCCGCATTGTAAAATCGGGCTGTAAAGAGCTTGCCCTTGAGCTGGAAGAAAAAGGCTACGATTGGATTAAGAAAGAAGTTGCAGAATTGGCCTAAGCATGCAAACAGCAGAAACTATAAGTTTGAAAGATAAGTTTGTAAACGCGTATACCGAGTTTGCAAACATTTACAAGAGCAACAACGCTTTTGTAAACGAGCAGCGTGCTAAAGCCATTCAGCGTTTTGCATCACTGGGATTACCAACCAAGCGTAGCGAAGAATATAAATACGCCAACGTAGATACGTTGTTGCGTACCGATTTTGAATTGGTTTTTAATCCCGATTCGAGGTTAGATAAAGAGACCGTTCATAGCCTTTTTGTAGAGGGTTTAGACGCGCATAAAATTGTTTTGGTAAACGGCGTGTATTCTGAATTACTATCGGATCTCGTTACTGAAGAAGGTATTACCATTTGCTCGTTAACCGATGCATTTGAGAAATACCCTGTAACAGTTGAAAAGCATTTTACCAATTACACCACTGCCGAAACCGATGGTTTTTCGGCACTGAACATGGCCTTTGCACATCACGGTGTGTATATTCATGTAGCGGCTAAAACGGTTGCTAAAAAACCTATCTGGGTACTAAACATTGGCAAGGCTAAAAACAACGCCTTGTTGCAAAGCCGAAACCTTATTGTGGTAGAGTGTTTGGCGCAGGCTGAATTGGTATCATTCTTTGCTTCGGTTGAAGGGGAGAATACTACCCTTAGCAATACCGTTACCGAATTATATGTTGGCCACGATGCTAACCTGAAACACTACCGCGTACAAAACGGTAATGCCAACGGTGCTTTGGTTTTAACATCGGAAGTATATGTAGAAGCTAACGCTAACTACATCACCAATAACATTACGCTTAGCGGTGGTTGGGTACGTAATAACCTGAACATTTCACTTAACGGACAAACAGGA
>JBIPNX010000247.1:0-4239 GCA_044378145.1 Flavobacteriales bacterium
GCTGTCGGACGACCGGGCTAAGACCATTTTTACCTACCTGGTAAATAATAAAATTGATGGTAGTCGCTTACGGTGGAAGGGCTACAGCAACACCCAGAAAATATTTGAATACCCAAAAGACGAATCTGAATCAAAAACCAACCGCAGGGTAGAGATTAAGATTTTGGAGAAGTAAATTTTAATAGGAGATTTTTACTTCCCAATCCTCTTTAACCCCTCTTTGGCCTTATCAAAGTTGGCATTGAACTGCAGGGCCATTTTAAAGTCCGCCTCGGCCGATGGTATGTTGCCAAGTTTCTCGTAGCACAAGCCACGCATATAAAAAGCTTCAGAGTATTTAGGGTCAGCCGCAATGGCATCGCTAAAGTGCTTAATGCCGGTATTGTAATCCAACGTGTACACAAAGTTTATGTAGCCCATATTATAGTGCGCCGAACGGTTGGTGGGCATAATGCGGGTAATGTTGGTGTACTCGCGCATGGCATCGTCAAAACGCTCGTTGCGTTGGTAGTATTCGCCCAGCAGGTAACGCACGTTCACGTCTTGCGGGTTAATGTTTAACGCGTTTTTAAAGTAAACCTCAGTAGTTGGCTCGTTATGCACGGCAGAAATACGGCCCAGGTTTTCGTAAGCAACTAAATAGTCAGGGTCTTGCTCTACTGTGGTATTAAAGTTGGCCTTGGCGCGGACGGTATCACCAATGTATAAATACGCCATGCCTTTAGTAAAGTAGCCACGGGCAAGGTGCATATCCACTTTCAGGGCTTGGTTGCTATAGTCCAGCGCCTTTTGGTAATCCTCCACATACAGGTAAATCTCTGCCAGTTTTAAAATAGCTTCGGTATTATTAGGGTCTATAGATACGCTTTTCTCTAAGGCTGATTTTGCCTTGCCACTTTTGTTCATCACAAGGTACAAATCGGCCATGGTAACAAAGTAGGGAGATTTGGTAGAGTCTACATCAAGGGCACGCGCCATATCTTTCAAAGCCTCGCCGTATTTTTTTTGTGTCAGGTACAGCTTGGCACGCTGGTGCAACGCGGGTGCATTAGTTGAGTCTTCGCCAATTACGGCATTTAGCGAGTCAAGCATGCTTTTAGGCTTGCTTGGGCTTTTAGGTCCGCAAGAGTAAAGAATAGAAAAACAGGCTAAAACGAATATGTAAATAAGTGCGCGCATCATTAAAATTGAGGTAATGCAAAATAAATGCTTTGCTGCCACACTTACGCAAACTATTTTTGCCATCTATCGGAAATAACATGAAAACAATTTTAGTAACGGGTGCAACGGCAGGTTTTGGCAAGGCAATAGCCCTGAAATATGCCCAAAACGGCAACAGGGTAATTATTACCGGCAGGCGCCGGGAGCGACTTGACGAGCTGCAACAGCAGATAGAACAGGAATTCAACACTCCCGTACTGGCCCTTTGTTTTGATGTTAGGGAGAATGCAGAGGTAGAAAAAGCCCTAAACTCGCTACCGACCGATTGGCAAAACATAGACATACTTGTTAATAATGCCGGCCTTGCAGCGGGTTTAGGCCCTATACAAGATGGCCACCTGGACCATTGGGAGCGTATGATAGATACCAACATAAAGGGTTTGCTATACGTTAGCAAGGTGGTGTGTAATATGATGATTACCCAAAAGAGCGGGCATATAGTGAATATAAGTTCTATTGCAGGTAAAGAGGTTTACCCAAACGGTAATGTGTACTGCGCCACCAAGCATGCAGTAGAAGCGTTAACCAAAGGCATGCGTATTGACCTACACCCACATGGAATTAAGGTATCATCGGTAGCACCGGGAATGGCAGAAACTGAGTTCTCTATTGTACGATACGATGGAGATACAGAACGCGCCGCCAAAGTCTACGAGAATGTAGACCCGCTAACCGCTGTAGACATTGCTGAAAGTGTTTATTTTATCACCGAAAGCCCTGCCCATGTTTACATTCAGGATATTGTGCTAACTCCAACTGCTCAAGCAAACGCAACAACAGTAATTAGAAAACAATAAAAAGATCCCCCTTTTAAAAGGGGGTGCCCGCAGGGCGGGGGACTTTATGTCGCAAGCACTTAAATACATACAACATTACATAGCCGGGCAGGGCCGCCACGATGCGCACTCGCCGTTTATGTACAACCTTATCACCAAATGCATAAAGCGCAAGGGCGATACAGGTATGTGCATGCGTATAGAAAAGCTTAAGGCTGATTTAAAGAAAAGTCCGCTGGTTATTGAGGTGGTTGATTATGGCGCGGGAACAGGAAACGGCAATACCTATAACTACCCCGTGCAGGATATTGCCAAAAACTCAGCCATAGGCCGCAGGCATGGAAGGCTGTTACACCGTTTGGTAAACTATTTCAAACCTCAACATATTTTAGAATTAGGCACATCGTTAGGCATAGGTACGGCGTATTTGGCCTCGGCCTATGATGATGCTAAGGTGCTGAGTGTAGAGGGCTCGCCCGAAACCGCAGTCCTTGCCCGTCAAAACCTGCAAAAGCTGGGCATTGCCAATGTAGAGGTTCAGGTTGGTAATTTTGATGAGGTGCTGCCTGCAATAATATCGGCCCAACCCCGTTTAGACTTTGTGTTTTTTGATGGCAACCACCGCAAAGAACCCACGTTGGATTACTTTAACCAATGCCTTGCAAAGGCCCACGACGATACGGTGTTTGTTTTTCACGATATACACTGGTCGGCAGGGATGGAGCTGGCCTGGGAAGAGATAAAAGCGCACCCGCGGGTAAGGGTAACCGCCGATTTGTTTTTTAGCGGATTGGTGTTTTTTAAGCCCGAGTTGAGCAAACAACACTACCGCATCCGTTTTTAGCCGTAACTTTGTACCATACTATGAGGATTTTACTTTTATTACTTATACTACCCTTTGCGTTAAGCGCGCAAAACAAGCCTAAAATTTTGGTGGTTCCGCCCAATGCGGTGCAGCTAAACAGCAATGTGGCCAGGGTGCTTGCGGCTAATAATATAACCGCTGCCCAGTGGGTTGATAAAGCCCGTGCTACCTTTGCAAGGCTGGCCAAACCCGACCTTACCGACTTTGACGTATATGTTACCGGTGTTGATGATACCCTGCACCTTAAGCCTGCCCTGGCAGAGCGTACTACCAAGGTTAAATTCAAGCGCAAAAACTTTCTTACTAAAAAGGAGAAGCTGGTAACCAAAAAGGTTAAGTACAAAGGCGTACAAATTAGCCCAACTGATAAAGTTATACTGGATGGCCTTGCCGCTAAACTTGGCTACGACTACATTATATTCGTTTCGTTTTTCGAGGTTTCAGGAAACAAAGGCCTAAACCTGGCTTTTAAACCGTTAAGCAATTTTGCTATTCATTACGAGGTGTACGATAGCAAGCAAACATTTTTAACCGGCAACGTTGTGCAAGATGCACTAGCCGTATCGCCCGGTATGCAAATAGGGGTGTTAAACCACTACCTGAACCTTTCTGCAGAAAATGTTTACCGCAATGTAGCATCGTTAATTGCTACCGGACGTTTAAATTAGTACATTGGTTTCTTTTTAACTTATTGATTTAAAGAAAAGTAGATTGCAAATGATAATTTTTGCAACTGCCAAAACTTTATTTTTTAATTTTACCGCCTTGGTTACAGTCAATCTATCCTTATGGAATTAAAAGATATACAGGAGTTAGTCAAATTGGTTTCTAAATCGGGCGTTAGTGGCCTTGAGATTGAAACTGAAGACATTAAACTTGTCATTAAGAACGAAAACGGTACTGCACAGCCTGTTGTTTACCAACAGCCACAAGTAGTTGCCGCCCCTGCACCGCAGGTAGTTCAGCAAGCCGCCCCTGCACCTGTTGCAGCAGCACCGGCTGCTAAAAAAGAAGAAGCCCCTGCGGGTAACTATATAACGGTAAAATCGCCAATGATTGGTACATTCTACCGCTCTGCAGGTCCTGATAAGCCAACGTTTGTAAGCGTAGGCGATGAGGTTGCTCCAGGCAAAGTAGTTTGTATTATAGAAGCTATGAAGCTGTTTAACGAGATTGAGTGCGAAGTGTCGGGACGTATAGTTAAGGTGTTAGCCGAAGACTCATCGCCTGTTGAATACGACCAACCACTGTTTTTGGTAGAGCCGATTTAAACCCCTTTACCATGGCTAAAAAAGAGAGTAAAAAAACTGTTGCTGATCCTCAAATCAGGCAGTTTAACAAGATATTGATTGCCAACCGTGGCGAGATTGCCCTGCG
>JBIPNX010000248.1:0-4214 GCA_044378145.1 Flavobacteriales bacterium
GGATTATAAAGATTGGACATTTATACCCTATCGACTTATAAACTCAAGATTACTGAATCTCATCAAATCAACCCAAAATTGGTTCGAAGTTATTCCTATTCGGGCTACCACTTAAAAAGCTCCATCGACAGATGGGGCTTTTTTATTTTAGTTTAATTCCTTGATAAATAGCTTTTTATTATTGTTGTAGATATTCATACAAAAGGCGCAGTTGCTAATTCTCAATAAAGAAAAGCATCTGCCATTGGATATTGCTTATCTGACTTTTTAGTAGCTAACCATTGTGTTGATTTTAATAGTCTTGCAGTTTTTTCTATTTGCAATTCACAAAATCAGATGGGTTGCTATTTAGTAAAATTAATTTTTAATTTAAACATAATCAGCAAGTTGCATTTTTTAAGGCGTTCGTACTTATTGCAATTCACAAACATTGCCAGCCGTAAAACTTGCATAAGTCCATTTTTTTATGTAAGTTTACATCAGATATTTGCTATTATAATAAACCGCCGCCTGTTATAAGTGCCGTACCAAGTGGAAATTCATCAACCAACCACCAGTCTGTTCGTGTGATATCGATGTAAGAAATTGCGTCTTTTTTGATGAAAATTATTTTAGTGTAGAGCTTAACGATATTTATTTGAATGAAAACCCACTTTATGAAAACAACGTTACTTCCTAGATTTAAGCGTGTTTTTAAAGCAAAATTGAATGGCAAGCCCTTGTTGGTTATGCTGTTTGTTGTGTTTTTAAGCACCCTACTCTCAGCACAGCAGCCTGTAAGTAATTCTCCTGCAGGCACGCTTTTGTCTAAACTAGACGGACATAGCAATCCTGCTGTAGATGCCATGCTTAAGAGGTATGAAAAGCAAATCTATTTTACCCAAAACAAAGGCCAGTGGCCTTCTGGTGTATACTACAAAGCAGACTTTACATACGGTCAGGCTGCAGCTACACGCAATGGTATGTTGGTTAGTTCGTTTGATCCTGCATCTGTTGGTGCAAGGTCTAAATGGGTTATGGATCAAGAAGAGGCTCAGCACGAAGGCAGGCCATTTACCACACCTATGCCTAATCTAAAGGGCCATGCGTGGTTAATGAATTTTGTTGGGGCTTCTCCGTCTATGACAATTACTAATCGCGATGGTCATGGCGATGTAACAAACTATTTTGTTGGCGATGCAGCTAACCATGCAACTAACGTACAAAGCTTTAACGAGGTTTGGTATAACAATGTGTACAGTAATGTAGACGTTCGTTACTATCCATCGGCTGAAGGTGCCTTAGAATACGACATTATTGCAAATCCGGGTTTTAACCCTAATGATATTGCCATTAAGTTTGATGGTATTGAAAAAATGGAATTGAATGCAGAAGGGCATTTGGTTCTACAAACATCGGTAGGTGCTATGGATTTACCTGAGCCCTATGCCTACCAAACTATAAATGGTAAAGAAGTAAAGATTGATGCAAAATATGCACTAAACTCAAAAGGTGAATTAATATTTACACTAGGTAAATACAATACTACAGAGCCACTTATTATAGACCCAATTGCTATGCGTTGGGCTACCTGGATTACAAATAACTCAGCGGCAGATAATCACGGCCATGCTATTTGGGTAGATCCTGCAGGTAATATATATGTTGTTTCTCGTTTTACAGGCTCTGGCCTTATAACTACTCCAGGTGCATTTGATACCACACCAAACGGAGGTTTAGATTTGAATATTGGAAAATATACTGAACCTGCCACAGTTGGTGGTGCAGGTGTGCGTTTATGGCAAACTTATGTAGGTGGTAATAGTGATGAAAACCCATATGTGGCAGAAATGGGCCCTGATGGCAATTTCTATATAGCAGGTTACACAACCAGTACAGATTTTCCACTAGCGGGTGGTACCGGTTTTTCAGGTAGTGGTCTTGATGGCCGTTCTCAGTCTGGAGATAACTGCTTTGTTATGAAAATTAACCCTACGGGTACCGGTATAAAATCTGCTGTTGTTGGTGGTAATGGCACTGACGACATTTTTGATTTACGTATTACCGCTGCAGGCGATATAGTTATTGGTGGTTTTACAACTTCTACTAACCTTTCTACCCGATACTCAGGTTCTGGTGCATCTAACACAAACAATGGCGGCAACGACTTTTGGATGTATAGAATTAATCAGGACTTAACCTCTATTGGTTGGATGAGGAACTACGGTGGTAGCGGCAACGACCAAATAAATATCATTAATATAAAATCATCAAATAACGATATTTATGCCGGCGGTAGTACGGCAAGTACGGGCTTATCATTAGTTAGCCCACGCCAGTCTACCAAGGCAGGAGGCACTGTTGGTTACCTTCAAAGAATGAATTCATCGGGTACTATTCAATGGAGCTCTTACTTTAATTCGTCGGGTAGCAACAACACAAGTATATTGTGTATGGAGATGAATGCCAACCAAACAGCATTCTATTTTGGTGGTATGACTCAGGGCTTGGCCTCGAGCAACATTTCTTCTTCGGGTGTTTACGATAATTCTCAAAATGGCAGCCGCGATTTTTTTGTAGCAAAAATGGCATTAGACCAAACTTTTGCTTATTCAACTTATATAGGAAGTACAGCTGATGAGGATAATATGATGGGCCTTAACGTAGATGCTAATGATGACGTTTACATTTTTGGCTACACTTATGCTACCGGAACACAATTTCCTACAACAGGCAACCCACTACAGCCTTCAATGGCAGGTGGTAGCAGAGATAAAGTATTCTTTAAATTAGAAACCGATTTATCGGCTTTATTATACAGTACATACTACGGTGGCGCTGCCGATGATAGCGACCCTGTTGGCCAGCGTGGTATTAAATTTTCTAACTGTCGTATATACACTATAGTAACTGCGCGTTCTAATAATATACCATTAACGCAAGGTGCTATTACAACAGGTAAAACAAGTTCAACAAGCATTTACGAGCCTGCATTAATTGTGTGGGCTAACCCACCCGATTTGGGCAACAATACCATTACACAAAACCAGTTTGTATGTAATGGGTCAACACCTGCACAATTAACAGGTTCTACCCCGACGTATGAACTGCCTACAATAATACGCAACGGCACTACATCGGCACACCCAAGTGTTGGTACAGCATCGGCTTACCAATGGCAGGTATCTACTGACCAAACAACCTGGACAGATATTTCGGGTGCTACAGGAATAAACTTAACAGCTGCCCAAATGGGCACGTCTACAGTAACCAGGTATTTCCGCCGTATTATTAATGGCGATGCCTGTGTATTGAATAACGGAAACTCTGTTGTTACTATAGCTGTATTTACTATTAGCGGAACACAAGTAAACAACACTTGTTTTGGTGGTAACACAGGTAGTATAGATCTTTCTATTAGTGGAAATAACGGTGCTGTAACCTACAATTGGGGTGGCGGCATAACAACACAAGACCGCACAGGCTTAGCCGCAGGTACGTATACTGTTACTGCAACAGCAGCAAATGGATGTACAGCTACTGCTTCATTTACTATTACACAGCCAACCCAAATAGCCTTTACCCCAACCCCAACCAACGCTTCATGCGGTGCTTCTAATGGTAGCATTACTGTTACCGGTGTTAGTGGTGGCAGCGGAAGTGGTTACCAATACCAATTAAACAACGGTGCTTTCCAGGTCGGTAACACCTTTAGTGGTTTAGCCGGAGGCACTTATAATATTACGGTAAAGGACGGAGCAGGCTGTACCCGTACAATAGCCGTTACGGTTGGTAGTGTAAATACATTAACTGCAACTATTGGCTCTCAAACCAATGTATTGTGTTTTGGCCAAACTACAGGTTCAGTAACAATAAATGCATCGGGTGGTACACCTAACTACCAATACCAACTGGGTGCTAATCCATTCCAGGGCAGTGCTACTTTTAATGGTTTAGCAGCAGGTAGCTACGTTATTACTGTGAAAGATGTTAATAACTGTACAACTACAGTTAACGTAACTATTACAGGACCTGCATCGGCTGTTTCAGCATCATCATCAAACCAGGTGAATGTACTTTGCTTTGGTAACTCAACCGGCTCGGTACAAATTAATGGTTCAGGTGGCACAGGTGCTTACCAATACCAACAAGGTAATGGTGCTTTTGTAAACACAAACTCATTTACGGGTTTAGCTGCAGGCACTTATGTATTTACCGTTCGCGATGCTAACGGT
>JBIPNX010000249.1:0-4191 GCA_044378145.1 Flavobacteriales bacterium
TTCAACCGTTTGGTTCAACTCAACATTCAATAGTATTGGATATTTTTGAATAAAAAAAACAAAAAGTGAAATATTTTCACAACTGCACGCCACAAACCAACAACTGCAAGGCATACAAAATTTTCAACTAATACTTTTTATTGATATTTGCGTGAAATAGAAAATACTTTCTATATTTGCAGCCCTTTTTGGCGAGGTAGCTCAGTTGGTTAGAGCACAGGATTCATAACCCTGAGGTCACGAGTTCAACTCTCGTCCTCGCTACGAAATAACCCTCGGTATGGCTCCGGGGGTTTTGTATTTTATGTCAGCATTCAACTTTCGTCCTCGCTACAATACAAAGCCCTGACAGACGTCGGGGCTTTTGTTTTTATATATTCGCCTTTTCTAAATCAACCAATATGCAACTGATTAAGAATTTAAGAAAGTACGAGAACTTCCACATTGTGCTGTGGTTGGTAAAAGACACCTGCTGGTGTATGGATTTTAAAATAGGTGGAATGGTTATGATTATCCCCACGTTTTTAGCTGCAGTGCATATTGTTTGGTTAGGCCGTGCCAACAGGGCCGACTTGTTTCATAATGCTGCCGTATGCAGTTGGATTACTGCCAATGGTATATGGATGATTGGGGAGTTCTTTTACGATGATACACTTCGCCCCTACTCTATGGTATTCTTTGTTTTGGGACTTGCTTGTATAGCCACCTATTATCTGTTCTTTAAAAAAGCAGAACCAACAGAAAAGAGTTTGTAGCTTATTTATAGTTCTCTACCAGTTCAGCCAGTTTATCAGACGTACGCTTGCTAACAGGTACTAAAGGCAGACGCATGTAATCGTTCATGATTTTCATGTGCTTAAGCACAGCCTTTACACCACTGGGGTTACCTTCAACAAACAGGTTTTCTATAATATCGGTAAGCTTATAGTGCATGGTTCGTGCTTTATCATAATTACCTGCAAGTGCCTGGCGAACCATTTCTGAAAAATCTTTCGGGTATGCATTGGCAACAACCGATATTACACCAACAGCACCCGATGCAATCAAAGGCAGTGTTATCATATCATCGCCCGAAATAACTGAAAAGCCTTTGGGCTTGTATTTGATAATCTTCATTATCTGCTCAAAGTTGGCCGATGCTTCTTTTATCGCTACAATATTATCAAAATCCTCTGCAAGTTTAAGGGTAGTGTCGGCAGCCATATTGCTGCCTGTGCGGCCGGGAACGTTATATAATATAATAGGCAGCGGGCTTGCGTTAGCTATATGTTTGTAATGCTCTATTATGCCTTTTTGTGTTGGCTTATTGTAGTATGGCGATACCGAAAGAATTGCACTAACACCATCTAAATCAAACTCGTTAATTGCAGCGGCACATTCTCGTGTATTGTTGCCTCCAACACCTAATACAACAGGTATTTTTCCATCAGCAGCTTCTACAACATATCCTGCTACAGCCTTTTTTTCGTCCTTGCTAAGTGTTACGCTCTCGCCGGTAGTTCCAAGCACAACAAGGTATTCTGTTTTACCCTTAATTTGGTGGTTTACCAATGCTTGCAACGATTTAAAATCGATGCTTCCGTCTTTGTGAAAGGGGGTTACAAGAGCAACACCTGTACCGGTTAAAAAGCTTTGCTGAGCCATAATTAATTATTTAACAGTTTGAGGTAATGAATTAGCTGGGCGGCAAAAGTATCAATATTTTCATTAGGTAACCCGCCAATCATAAAGTCATAAAAAACAATTCCGTTTTCGCGCAAGTGTCCTGCTTTTGTGCGGGCATTAGAATGCCCTACAACATAGTCAACCGGCGCAAGCGGCGCGGTAGTTAAATCTACTACCAAACCAAACGGGGTATTCATAAACGTATCAACTATTCCGTTTTTAGGAAACAGTTTCCAATCCAGGTCCGACTTGTAAAAATAATCGTAGCCCAGCTTTGGGTGTATAGTTGTTTTTTTACGGTCTATACTTAAATACCCAAGGGTAGAAACCTGCTTACCTTCGCTTTTCAGTTTATCGTATAACTCAATAGCTGCGCGGGTCTCCGATTTATCGTCGGCATTATAAACTATGCCAATATTTTTGCAAATGTTGTAGTTAAACCGGTTTTCTGTACCTGTTGGTTTAACAAGCTTTTTAAGGCTTTGGTTAGCAAAAAATGTCCGTATGTTGTCTATAATTGTCAAGGGTCAAAAACTAAGGGGTGTAAATTTAATTAAATAAGCCACAAATGCACCACTTAGTACGTATAGATAGCAATAATGTATATTTACAGGGTTTTTAGGAACAAATGCACGCTTTTTGCAGTATAAAAGCATTGTTATAATAAAATATGAAACGTTTTTTACTCGGCATATTCGTTACCCTGTGTTTTGCACAAGCAGCAAATGCAAACCAGATACTAATACCTATGGATGGTGTACAAAAAAACCACCTGAAAGCCTATGGTATTGCGTACTGGGTTTTAAAGCAGGATGCGATGTTGGAATGGCTGCTTAACTATCGCGGTGGTAGCTTTATGGTACCTTATTCTAAAGCAGTAGAAAGCGAATGTGTTATACGGGGTGTTACATTTGAGGTAATAAGCGATTCAAAATCGGGCCTGATACTTACTGAAATTGCTGACCCACAAGCCAATATGGACAATGTGAAACTGGAGAAGGCCCCTAAAATTGCTGTGTACTCACCTAAGAGCAAGCAACCGTGGGATGATGCGGTTACTATGGTACTTAAGTACGCAGAAATACCTTACGATATAGTTTACGACGGAGAAATACTGGATGGCAAACTGCCTTTGTACGATTGGCTACACTTACACCACGAAGATTTTACAGGCCAATACGGTAAGTTTTATGCCAGTTACAGCACTTTTGACTGGTACAAGAATGAGGTAAAGGAGAATGAAGACATGGCCCATAAATATGGGTTTACCAAAGTATCGCAAATGAAGCTGGCTGTTGCTAAAGGAATACGCGATTTTTGTTCAGGTGGCGGTTTCCTTTTTGCCATGTGCTCTGCTACCGATAGCTACGATATAGCCCTTGCTGCAGATGGTACTGATATTTGTGAAAAAATGTTTGACGGTGACCCGGCAGACCGTTCGGCCCAGTCTAAACTTAACTTTGGTAACTGCTTTGCTTTTACTGATTTTGACCTTAGTATGAACCCATACGAGTATGAATACTCTACCATAGATGCTACCAATACCCGCAGGGTTACTAAAGATGCCGACCTGTTTGCCTTGTTTGAATTCTCGGCCAAGTGGGACCCTGTGCCTACCATGCTTTGCCAAAACCACGAGCAAATTATCAAGGGCTTTATGGGGCAAACTACTTCGTTTGTAAAAAAACACATTAAGCCTGAAGTATTGGTAATGGGCGAAAACAAATCACTTGGCGAAGCCCGCTACATTCACGGTGAATATGGCAAAGGCACCTGGACTTTTTACGGTGGCCACGACCCTGAAGATTACCAACACATGGTAGGCGACCCTCCAACAGATTTAGCCCTGCACCCAAACTCTCCGGGCTACAGGCTTATCCTGAATAATATCTTATTCCCGGCTGCTAAGCCTAAAAAACGTAAAACGTAAGGGATTATATCTCGCCAATACCCTGGCGGATAACCACCGGCTCTCCGCTGGTACAATCTACTACGGTAGATGGAACGTTGTTGCCATACCCACCGTCAATAATAATATCAGCCCAATTAGCAAACCGCTCGTATATCAACTCAGGGTCGGTAGTATAATCAATCAGTTCGTCCTCATCGTGTAACGATGTGGTAAGGATAGGGCCTCCTAACAGCCTTACAAGCTCACGTGGTATATTATTATCCGGAATACGGATACCAAGTGTTTTCTTATTGTTTTTGAAAAGCTTAGGAACAGTATTGCTTGCGTTCAGAATGAACGTAAACGGGCCGGGCAACGTATGCTTTACCAGTTTAAAAATCTCTTTGTTAAGCGGAGCTGTATATTCAGACAGCTCACTCATATCATTAAAGATGAATGAGAAGTTTGCTTTTTCTACTTTAACACCTTTGTACTGCGCAATTTTTTCAACTGCACGTGCCTTGGTAACATCGCAGCCAATACCATAAACGGAGTCGGTAGGGTATATAACAATACCACCTTCGCGCAGGCATTCTACTACTTTAAGTAAATCCCTTTCGGGTGGATTTTTCGGA
>JBIPNX010000250.1:0-4180 GCA_044378145.1 Flavobacteriales bacterium
ATAGGGTAGCCGTATCATCGTCCGTTTCTACCACATAATAAATACTTATCAGCTGCCCTTTGCTGTTGAATTGAGAAAGGACAAAGAAATCGGTCGTATAAAAGTGGCGCACTATGCAAACGGTAAGACCTGTTTCTTCCATAAACTCGCGCACAATACACTCAGCAGGGCCTTCGCCAAACTCTAAGCCACCACCGGGTAACTTAGTCATATAGGTACCGTTGCAATACTCGTCAGACACCAGCAAGTGCCCGTCTTTTATCAATAAGCCGTAAACGCGTACGTTAAAATATTTGTCCATAGTTTAAAGTCTTCCCCTGCCAGAACTTTGGTGCATCATGCTTTCTGTGGGAGGAAATTTTTCAGGGTTTAAAAGTATAGCAATAGTGCGTGCAACCATAAAATTACCCCAATCATTTAAGTGGGTATCGGTTTTAAAATAGCTTGTCAATGGGTTTTCTCCCGGGTTACGTAAAGGGTAAGAGGCATAAGCAATATTTTTGCTCTTTAAATATTGTGCCCATACATAGCCCATGCCGGTTGGGTTAATAGTTTTATCAATAAACCGCTCTTTAGCACTTATAATTATTGTTACAAGTCCGACATTTTTAGTGGCGCACAACACTTTCATTTCATCAACAACCTTGGTAAACTTTGGGTAGTTTGGGTGTGCCTTTATTTGCTTTTCGGTCAACTGTTCTTGCTCAAGATATTTTTTATGAAATAGTATAGTATCCCCATAAATAACCCTTTGCTCTACATTTTTATCAGCTAGAATTTTTGGGCTGGCTATTTCAAAAAAGGATTTCCGCATCGGCGATTTATTTCTGAAACTATAAAAATCATCGCGCCAGTTTGTTTTCCTGTCGGCTACATTTACACTATCAAATCTCCCTGCTAAATCATTGCCGGTAAACAGCAACCATACTACCGTGCATGTATCAGCTTTATTAATCTTATCAATTTCCTGTCTAAGGGTATAAAACTCCTGCCAGGGGCCGTAACCGGGTAAACTTAAATTATAGGTTTCCATTCCACCTTTGCGTAGGTAGTCAGCAATGTTCTCTCCATCGGTCATAGCTCCAAAACCAAACGAGTCGCCAATAAGCAATACTTTGTTCTTCTTGTTTTTTTGCCCAATGGGGTTGCGGTAGCCCAGCTCGTCTATCTGGCAAACAATCTTCCGCGTTTGGGGATATTCTTTGGTTAGCCTTCCCATTTCGGCTAAATCGCCATAGCGGGCGCTATCGTAAATTACCTGGTTTGGACGGTACTTAAAAATTGTTTCTACCTTGCTCTCTATACGCTCTCCGGGAGGCTTTGGGGCATAAATAAGGTACAAATGGTAGCCTAAATCAATAGTTGATGCAGCTATCCATACTGCAAATAAGCTTAGTAATATGTTGGTAAACAGGCTTTTATATCTTATAACGGTACTTCGTAAAATCCATAAAACAATGAACAGGCATATTGTGAATAAAAGCTCGTAGCCCCGTAATAGCCCCGAAACAAAGCAAAGTGCAGAGGTAAATAGTAGTATTACGCTGAATACAAGGTGTTTACCTATTTTGTTTTTAGAAACCAAAGCGCTTTTTATACGTTGAATACGGTTCAAAGTTAATCGTAACTTTGCTGTAACCAACCAAACATGTCGGCACAAAAAAAGAAGGTTTCGTATTGGAAGTATATAAAGTGGATTTGGCTTGTAAGCTTTACCCCATTGTTTATTCTGGGCTTCCTTATCATACTCGTTTACTTTGGCGCATTTGGCCGCCTTCCAAGTTTTGAAGAACTGGAGAACCCACGTAGCGTATTAGCATCGGAAGTATATACTGCCGACCAAAAGCTATTAGGCAAATACTTTATTGAAAACCGCTCTAACGTTAAGTACGAGCAGCTTTCGCCCAATCTTGTAAACGCCCTTATTTCTACAGAGGACGAGCGCTTTTTTGAGCACTCAGGCGTAGACTTGGAAGCCCTTGTTCGCGTATTGTTCCGCACCGTAATAAGCGGCGACGAAGGTGGCGGTGGTGGTAGTACCATTACGCAGCAGCTGGCAAAAAACCTGTTTAAGCGCGATAGTACGGCATCAAAATCTAAATCGGGCCTGGCGGTTAGCAAGGTTAAAGAGTGGATTACCGCGGTTAAGCTGGAGAAAAGCTATACCAAGGAAGAAATTATAGCCCTTTATTTTAATACGGTAGAGTTTGGTAGCAATGCTTACGGGATACGTTCTGCTGCCAATACCTACTTCGGCACAACGCCCGATTCGTTGAATATACAAGAAGCAGCAATGCTGGTAGGTATGCTTAAAGCACCCACTACTTATAACCCTAAAATAAATCCGGAGAATGCGCTCAGGCGGCGAAATACTGTCCTCTACCAAATGAAGAGGAATAAGTATTTAACGCAGGCGCAGTACGATTCTATAAAGGTATTGCCTATTACACTTAAGTTTTCTGTAGAGAGTCAAAACTCGGGTATGGCCCCTTACTTTAGGGAGTACCTACGCGATGATTTGGAGAAATGGTGCAAGGAAAATAAGAAGCCCGATGGCACTACATATAACCTGTATAAAGACGGGTTAAAAGTGTACACAACCATTAACTCTCGCATGCAGGGCTATGCAGAACAGGCTGTTAAAGAGCATTTGAAAAAATTGCAAAAAGAATTTTTTGCCCATTGGAAAGGCTACAAAAACGCACCGTTTGACGATATTGATGATAAGCAGATTAATAGCATTATGCTAACATCAATGCACAATAGCGATCGCTACCGCTTAATGAAAAAGGCAGGAGCCAGCGATAAGGCTATTCAAAAGGCGTTTAAAACCCCGGTTAAAATGAAAATTTTTAGCTGGAATTCGCCAACAGGCGACAGTTTGGTAACCATGAGCCCGTGGGATTCTATCCGTTACCATAAATCGTTTTTACAAACCGGCTTTATGTCTATGGAGCCGCAAACAGGCTACGTGCGTGCATGGGTAGGGGGTATTAACCACTACTACTTTAAGTACGACCACGTAAAGGTGTCTAAACGCCAGGTGGGTTCTACCTTTAAACCTTTTGTATATGGAGTAGCTATGCAAAGCGGCCTTTCGCCATGCTACATGGCGCCAAACGTAACCATTAGCGTTCCCGATGGTGATAAGGTTTGGGTTCCACAAAACTCCGGCAAGCATAAAGACGGGCAAATGGTAAGCCTGAAAGAGGCCTTAGCCTATTCAATCAATAAAGTATCGGCCTTTTTAATATTGAAGTTTGGGGTGAGTAAAGTAATTGACTTTGCCCGCAAAGTGGGTATTACAGGCTACCTGCCGCACTACCCATCGCTGTGTTTAGGTACGGCAGATTTAACAGTGTACGAAATGGTAGGGGCAAACTCCACCTTTGCTAATAAAGGCACGTGGACAGAGCCTATCTATATTACCCGTATTGAAGATAAGTATGGCAACGTACTAGCAGAGTTTAAACCAAAGCGTAATGAGGCTATGAGCGAGGAAACCGCTTACCTTATTGTATCGCTTATGAAAGGGGTGGTAGAAATGGGTACCGGCCAGCGTTTGCGTGGTACGTATAAAATACCTTACCCAATTGCCGGTAAAACAGGTACTACCCAAAACAACTCCGATGGTTGGTTTATGGGCATAACCCCCGATTTAGTATCAGGAGCCTGGGTAGGTTGCGACGACCGTGCAGCCCACTTCCGCTCTACTGCTTTAGGCCAGGGTGCCAGCATGGCCCTACCTATATGGGCATTGTATATGAAAAAGGTATATGCCGATAAAACCCTTAAAATATCGAAAGGCGATTTTGAGCGCCCTAAAGGAGAATTGACCATTGAAACCGATTGTGGTAAGTACAACCAAAGCGGTGAAAGCAGCGGCCAAAACTTTAACAGCGGCGATGGTGGCGACGGTGGTGTAAATTACATTGTAAAGCCCAAATCAACAGAGGCCCCTAAGAAATAACCTTATAATGTCTTAAAAAATTAAAATCCCCGCTCTTTAATCAGGGCGGGGATTTTTTTAGCACCTAGCACCTATAAAACCTTTAAACCCTCTTTTATTATTTGTTCCACAGTAAGTGCATCGCCTTGCTTGCGGATAATACCATCTACAGCCTTTTCTACTGCGGCTTTATTAAACCCTAACGATATAAGTGCGGTAATGGCTTCGTCG
>JBIPNX010000469.1:0-4178 GCA_044378145.1 Flavobacteriales bacterium
AGAGAGCAAAGAATTGTACGGACTAGTTAATAAAGCAATACAGGACATGGTTATAAAGGACCATGGCATGGCCAAGTGGGTAGAGATAAAAGAACTTGCTGGAATGCAAGAAGATAGGCTGGTAAGCCTAAAAAGCTACCCCGATAAACTGACCTACGATCTGGTTGGGGCGGCAAGCAAGGTACTTGGTGCAGATGCAGAGAACATTCTAAAAGCCTTTGGAGAGCATTGGGTGCTTTACACTGCAGAGGAAGGTTATGGCGAAATGCTCGACTTTACTGGTTCAACTCTTGTACAATTCCTTAAAAACTTGGACCTGCTGCATCTACGGGTTAAAAACATGATGCCAAACCTGGACCCTCCACAGTTCACGTGCGAGAACGTGACCGACAATTCGGCCGAACTCCTGTATTCCTCCAATCGCGAAGGTCTGGCGCCAATGGTCATTGGTTTACTGCATGGTTTGGGAAAGCGTTTTAAACTTGATCTTGAGGTAGAACATATCGTGAAGAAAGAAGCAAATGGAGGGACAGATCGTTTTTTGGTCAGGTGGTAGTTATGATACGCAGCAATTCATAGACGCTCTTTTGCCCTTGTCCTTGTTCGTTAACGCGCAAGGAATGATCACAGGTTCTTCCGCAAGTATGCGCAAGAGTATTCCTGCCATGCGTGGCAGGGTTTTTTTCGATGATCTGCTTGATGTTGAACGGCCAAATGGCTTTCAGGAGTTGTTACAGCTTGATGATACAAGCTACTTTGTCATCATTGTAGATAAACGCACCGGCAACCGTTTCAAGTGTACAAAGTTGCAGGGTTCAAAAGGCATCTTCATGCTGGTGTGCAACCCTATGATCAATGAGAATAACACGCCATCTAACTACAATCTGGAAGTATCGGATTTTGCGCCTCATGATATTATAGCCGAGTACCTGTTTGTAATGAAAGCCAATAAGATGGGTATTCGCGAGGCTATCCAGCTCATTGATGATATGAGCGAGAAGAACAAGCAGCTTGAAATGGCCAGGAAAGATCTGCTGGCGCTCAATAATAGGTTAGAAGAAAAGGCAGAAAGATCGGACGAAACCTTACGCATAGCACAATCCGAACTGCTAGAAGGTGAAAAACTGGTACTTCTCGGAAGATTATCGGCAGGCATTGCCCACGAAATGAACACCCCCTTAGGTGCCATTACAGCCAGTGTAGACAACGTAAGCGAGATTCTGAAAAAGCTCTTTAAAGAAGGGTTGAAAAATGCCGACCATTCTATTGTTATGGCTGCATGCGGCATTGCCGATGAATTTACCGCCCACGATACGCTTACCAGCAGAGAGGAGAGAGAGGAAATAAAGCTACTTACCGAGCATCTGAGTTCGGTGTACAAGGTCGGGGAAAGTGCTGCAACTCACGCACGTAAACTCGTAGAATGCGGGGTCATTAGTTCCGATACCGATGTGCTCGAACACATTTACACGTCAGAGAACGTAGAATCTGCCTTGGAGATGACCACCATTATCATGAATGTCAGAAAATCAATCAGTACCATAGAAGTGTCCGCGCAAAAAGCAGCAAATGTGGTAAAAGCACTTAAGTCTTACGTGCATACCAACAACACCTCAGAGGCAACGGTCTTCAATGTCAATAGAAGCATTAGAGACATCCTCCTGCTTTTCAATAGCCAGATAAGGCAAGGCGTGGAGGTATACCTTGATCTAAAAGAGTCCCTGTTGGTGCAAGGAAACGAATCTGAGGTCAGCAAAATATGGAGCAATCTTATTGCTAATTCCTTGTACGCTATGCAGAACAAAGGAAATCTATGGATAACTGGCAGGTCAGATAAGCACAATGTCATCATTACTGTTACCAACGATGGTCCGCCCATACCAGAAGAAGTACAAGCGCGCTTGTTCGAGCCTTTTTACACCACCAAACCAATAGGAGAGGGGTCTGGCATGGGGCTCAGCATAGTATTCAACATAGTTGCGGGTATGAAGGGAAGTGTTGAGTTCGAATCGTCAGACACTACCACGTTCACAGTTACAATCCCCAAAACAGCATAAGCCCTATGAATACAGCCATATTGTGTGTAGACGATGAAAAACTAGTGCTCGATAGTTTGAGAATTCAACTGGCCAGACATTATTCGCAGCAGTATGTACTTGAATTTGCACAGGATGCCAACGAAGGATTAGAAGTAATTGACGATCTGGCAAACCTTGGTATCAGAACCGTTTTAGTTATAAGTGATTGGATAATGCCGGGAATGCACGGGGATGAGTTTCTCAAAAAAGTACGAGAGAAGTATCCGAACATGAATACCATGATACTTACGGGGCAGGCAAACGAACAGAAAATGCTGGACATACAGCAGCAGAATATCACCAACGCCATCATTAATAAGCCATGGACCGAGCTAGAGTTGATCGCTACCATCGAATCTCTTTTATCCAATAAGTGATGGCAATAGTCAGGCATGTACTTTTAGTAGAAGACGACCCTAATGTATTGCATGCCCTACGCATGCAGATGCAGAAAATACTGCCCGATCATTTTATGGTGCAGACAGCAAACGATGGAGAAGAAGCACTGGAATTGGTGCAGGAAATAGTCGGAGCAGAAGGAGTCATACCTCTCATTGTTACAGATCATCAGATGCCCAACATCACGGGAAGCGAATTTCTGATAAGAGTAAAACACCTTATGCCTAAGTGTAGAAACATTATGCTTACCGGAGAAGCTGGCTTTAGCGATGTGACCAAGCTGATAAACGAACAGGCCATATACCGTTATATGTCCAAACCTTGGAATGCGTCTGATCTGGAAATGACAGTCAATTCAGCTTTAGAGGCCTTCAATCAGGAGTACAAACTAGAATGTGTTAACCGTGAGTTGGCAGAAGCAAAAGATAACCTGGAATTTTTGGTTGCCAAGCGGACACTGGAGTTAGAGTGGAAGACCAAAGAACTGAACGATGGTTTGGATTATGCACGGATCATGCAGCAAAATATGCTACCTAGCTTAGGTAAAATGGAGAGCTACTTCAGCCATGTTGATGTGCTTTTCAGGCCATTCAACACGGTTTCTGGCGACTTCTATTCATTCTACCAACTATCAGAAGATAAGGCCATGGTCGTCATCGGAGATGCCGCTGGCCATGGTCTGGCAGGAGCATTCTTGTCCAACATCTGTATGGGAATCATAGATAATATTGTTGAAAACGCTCAGCTTCATACACCGTTCGAGGTGCTGGCCAATGTTTTGCAGCGGTTCATAGACCTCTCATTGAATGCAGAAGAGGACATGAGACGCATGATTTCTGTAGAACTTACCGTTGCATGTTTTGATAAAAGAACAAAAGAACTTAGCTACGCATCTAATGGAAAACAGGTCTTGTTTTTCAAAAATGGAGAACAGGTAACTTGTAAAGAAGAACCCTTTCAATGCAGCAGAGTAAATACTTCCGAAGAGTATTCGATAAAAAATAGAGGTAGTTCGGGGGGATTGTCATTTGATGAAATTGATGGGCTGGTACTTTATTCAGATGGTGTGCCGGATCAATTTCTAGAAAGCAACAGAAAGAAATTAGGAAGAAAGAGACTAGGTGAAGCGTTTGCCGGAAATACTCCGGAGAATGTCAATGTCTGGTTCAATCAACTTCAGGGCAATCAGCCAAACATAGACGATGCAACTTTATTGTATCTGACGATATAAAGCCGCTATCTACAACCATTCTTATTAACTACCGGAATTGACCTGAAATGGTCATGTCATTTGCTTTTAACATTATGATAAGGTTAACCTAAAACTGGTTCTGGGGTTTTCTTTCGCGGCTTCAAAAAAACGATGAAAGAGCCTGCTGACGAAAATGTCATATTACTAATATACGTGATCGTGTTTGTAGTGATGTTTGTCGGTTTATGGATAATAGTGAATCGACATATCTAAAGAAGCGAAATATTAAAAAAAGGAGTGATGAAAGAATTAATTGCCTTAGTAGGATTGCTGTTTTGCGCACTGGTTTATTATGCGTTAAACCACGAAAGCGTATCGGGCGTAACCTTGGCACACGAAGCAGCATCTGAGTATTGCCATATTGTTGAATTGGAGAAGTCATCATTTGCAAACGAATCTGCCAGAAAAGACTTGCCTGAGCTGAAACTAAACCTTACTGGTTCACTGAA
>JBIPNX010000251.1:0-4166 GCA_044378145.1 Flavobacteriales bacterium
GGTTACTAAACGGTAGGTATTGGCTTTGTTATCGCGTAAACCTTCAATTACCTGGCTTATGTTCTCATAAGGGGTTTTATTGTCGGCTTTAATGGTAATAACAGGTTTTGCCGTGCCACCACCGTATGATAACAGTGCTTCGTACATCCAATCCCTGAACTGGTTGTTTACAGAGTCTGCCGGTATACCTAAGTTTGGGAATTCTTTAAGAGAGCCATCAATGGCTAAATACTCTTTCATTTTTCCCATAGGTGCACCAAACATGCCCATTTTACCAAATTTCTCAAGCTCTTCAGGTGTAAAATCAACTTTATATTTTACGCCCATTTGCTTAAGTATGGTTTGCCTGCGTTGTTCACCGTTTACGTTTACAAACACCTGCCCTACCGGAGAAATTGTTATAGCAATAACGTTTTCTTTAGGTACAGCCTGTTCTGCGGTAGACGAGGGAACCTCAACAGCAACAAGTTCTTCAGGTTTGAAGTTAGCCGCCAGCATGAAGAAGGTAACGAGTAGGAAGGCAAGGTCAACCATCGGTGTCATATCGATGGAAGGACTGCTCTTCGGCATTTTTATCTTCGGCATATCTCTATTTATTTAAGGCGGTTAAACCTGTTTATACTATTTGTGTGAAGCAGCAAATGATTGTACAAGGCTAAAGCCGGCTTCGTCTATTTTATAGGTTAAGTTATCTATAGTAGTAGAGAAGTAGTTGTACGAAATAATTGCTAACGTAGAAGAGATAATACCAATAGCGGTATTGATAAGGGCCTCAGAAATACCGGTTGCAAGTGCGGTAGAGTCACCACCACTTGTATCAGCAAGAGCCGAGAACGCACGGATCATACCAAGTACCGTACCGATAAGACCGATAAGTGTACCAAGCGATACAATGGTAGAAATAATTACCATGTTTTGCGATAGCATAGGTAACTCAAGGGCTGTAGCTTCTTCCAGTTCTTTTTGAAGAGAAAGTACTTTTTGGTCTTTATCTAAGTGAGCATCAGCGCTAAGCTCTTTGTAATGGATTAAACCGGCTTTCATTACGTTAGCCAGTGAGCCTTTCTGAACGTCGCAAGCTGCAATAGCTTTGTCAACTTCGCCACGGTTAATAAGGGCTTGTAAATCGCGTACAAATGTTTTGGTGGCTACTTTACCGCTGGCACGTTTAATGGTAATAAAACGCTCAATAGAGAACGTTAATACAATCATAAAACAGGTCATAAGGAAAGGTACGATGATACCACCTTTGTGGATAATACCTAACATATTACCTTTTAACGGGTGGTTTTCAGGGTTGCCTCCTTCAAAGTTTGCAGGGTCGCCGAAAACCAGAGAGTAAATAGCGAAAGCTATACCCAGCTCTACAGCTATTACAATTAAGTTGAATAACCAGCGTGGAAAGCCTGAACCTGACGATTTGCTTTGTGCGTTGCTCATTTTTGTGATTTTTAAATGTTAGTAATTTTGATGTTTGGTGATTTACTTAAATAGTTATAAAAATGGTGGGTGGCGAAAATACATAATTATTCATTTCTGCCAAATTTTCTAGCCAATCTAAATGTGATTTGTTGACAAACTTAACGAAAGGGTAGCAGATATGTTGTCTTTTATCGGCTACACTTTAATCACTTTATCGGAAAAATTTCAGAAAACACAGGTTTGTTAAGACTTTTGAATAGCAAAGTCTTTTATTGCCCGACCAATATATTCTATATCACCGGTTGATAACCCGGGGTATAATGGCAGGCTTAAACAGGTATTGGCTACAGCATCTGCATTAGAATATACCCCCTCATTTATACCTAAGTGGGCATAGGCATTTTGCCTGTAAACGGGTGTTGGATAATGCACCAGGGTTTCTATTCCTTTATCGGTAAGGTATTGTTGCAGCTCTGCACGGTTATCAACCCTTATGGTATATATATGATAAACGTGTTTGCATAAGGGGTTTGTTGTAGGTAATTTGATGCCCGGAAGGCTGCCTAAAATACTATTATACTGTTTGGCTATGCTAATGCGTTCATCATTCCAACTATTTAGCAACTGTAGTTTTATGTTTAACAATGCAGCCTGCAACTCGTCAAGCCTATTATTTCCACCAATAAAATTATGTTCGTTTTTTACTTTAGCTCCGTAGTTTTTAAGGTATTGTACTTTATGGTACAATGCTGCATCGTTAGTAGTAATGGCACCGGCATCGCCCAGGGCTCCTAAGTTTTTTGTTGGGTAAAAACTGGTAGCGTTTATATGCCCGAATGAGCCTGTCTTTTGCCCGTTATACTCTGCCCCGTGGGCCTGAGCATTATCCTCCACTACATATAGGTTATACCGTTGAACAATGTCCATTATAGCCTGCATATTGCAAGCCTGCCCATATAAGTGCACAGGAATGATACACTTGGTCTGTCCGTTTATCTTATCTTCAATAAGGGCTGTATCTATAGTATAGGTATCCAACTCGCAATCAACCGGAACAACGGTTGCTCCAACATGGGTTACAGCCAACCAGGTAGCTATATAGGTATGGGCAGGAACAATAACCTCATCGCCGGGGCCAATGCCTAATGCCTTTAAGCTTAGTACCAGTGCATCTAACCCGTTGCTAACGCCGCTGCAGTATGTTGTGCCCGAAAAAGCCGCATAATTCTTTTCAAACTCGGCACAAAAGGAGCCATTTATATAGTTAGAATTTTGGAATACCTGTGCAGTAAGCCCCTGAAAGGGGGCTAGCAATGGGTTGTTTACATTCTGTAAATTGAGGTATGGTATTATATACTCAGACATTAACAGGTTAAAAGTAATTAAATAAAAAAGTCCCGCGTTGGCAGGACTTTTAAATATATTAAAAAAACAGGGTTGACTATGCTACTTCTTGAACTTCAGCTGCCAATTCAGGGTCAACTAAAATACGGCCGCAGTATTCGCAAACTATAATCTTTTTGCGCAGGCGGATATCTAACTGGCGCTGTGGTGGAATTTTGTTGAAGCAACCACCGCAAGCATCACGTTCTACCGGAACAACGGCTAAACCGTTAAGGGCATTGCTACGAAGGCGTTTGTATGCTGTTACCAAACGTGGCTCAATAATAGCCTCTGCCTTTTTAGATTGAGATGACAGTTCTTCTTCTTCCTTGCGTGTTTCAGCAATAATCTCGTCAAGCTCACCTTTTTTGTGGTCAAGGTCGCTTTGACGGTCTGCTAAAGTCGCTTTGGTCTCGTTTAAAAGCTGGGTTTTAATATCAGCCTGTGCTTTAAACTCTTTTATGCGCTTTTCAGATAGTTGTATATCAAGCGTTTGGTATTCAATTTCTTTGCTTAAAGAATCGTACTCGCGGCTGTTACGAACGCTTTGTTGCTGGCCTTCGTATTTCTTAATAAGGCCTTGGGCTTCTTTAATAGCGTTTTTACGGTCGGTAATCTGCTCGTTCATCGTATCAATCTCTTCTTCCAGCTTAAACACGCGAGTTTCCAAACCTGCCAACTCATCCTCAAGGTCACGTACCTCTAGAGGCAGCTCACCACGGATGGTTTTAATACGGTCAATTTGAGAATCAATAAATTGTAGTTCGTAAAGGGTCTTTAATTTCCCTTCTACACTAAATACATCAACAACATCACTTTTTTTGGCCTTAGGTGTGGCCTTAACTGCTTCTCTCACTTCTTCTTTCTGTACTTTTTCTATGGTTTCTACTTTCTTTGGGGCCTCTGCAGGCTTAGCTATAACTTTAGGCTCTGCTTTTTTAACAGCAGGCGCCGGTTTTGCTTTTACTTCAACTTTTTTAGGGGCAGGCGCCGCTTTTTTAGGAGCTGCAACAACTTTTTTAGCTACCGGAGTTGCTTTTTTTGCAACAGGAGCTGCCTTTTTAGCTGGCGGAGCTGATTTTTTAGCTGGCGGAGCTGATTTTTTAGCTGCCGGAGCGGCTTTTTTAGCTGCCGGAGCAGCCTTAGCTTTAGCTTTGGGAGCAGGCTTTGCAGCTGGCTTTGCCTTTGTTGTTGCTTTTGCTTTTGTGGCCATAATCCTACAAATAGTTTACGGGGTTTGTTCCGGTTTTTGAAACGCGGACGGCAAAGGTAGTAAATTTTTTAATAAGCAAGCCATGTAAAAGTTGCTTTGTAAATTGCTCACTTTCAAAATGTCCTATGTCGGCTACTACAATGCGGTT
>JBIPNX010000252.1:0-4160 GCA_044378145.1 Flavobacteriales bacterium
AGGGACGGAAACTCTATGATGGAGGGTAAAACAACTCTTTAAAAATGTTGGCGCAGGAGCTGGGTAACAAAGGGTATTCATCGTTACGGGTTGATAAACGCGGAATAGCTAAAAGTGCCCCCGGTTTTGTTGAAACAGACCTTCGCCTTGATACTTATGTAAACGATATTGTAGACTGGGCCACTTGGGTAAAAACCAATAATAAAGACGTTAAAAAGATAGTAATAGCAGGCCATAGCGAAGGCTCATTGATTGGCATGCTGGCAGCACAAAAACTTAATGCCGATGGGTTTATATCGCTTGCAGGCTCAGGTGTTGCAGGCGACTCTATAATTAAAGTACAGTTGGAAACCAAAGTACCCAGCAAAATTTACGAGCAAAGCGTTATTGCATTAGACAGCCTTAAAGCAGGCCATACTATTAAAACGTATCCTCAAATTCTTGCGGCCCTTTTCCGCCCTAGTGTGCAGCCCTACATTATATCGTGGATTAAGTACAACCCGGCTGACGAAATTGTTAAGTTAACCTGTCCAATACTTATTCTGCAAGGCTTAAACGATTTACAGGTTACTAAAGGCGATGCAGAAACACTAGCCAAGGCAGCCCCAAAAGCACAGCTGGCATTGGTTGATAAGGTTACCCATACCTTAAAAGAAGCCGGCCCGGAATATGCCGATAATCTAGAGACCTACAAAAACGAGAAAATACCTTTATCGCCCCAAGTAGCAAGCGCTGTTTTAAATTTTTTATCTACCATTAAATAATTCCCCTCATCCCCCAACCCCTTCTCCCGTAAGGAGAAGGGGAGAGTATTGGTGATCCCTTTTTACTATTGACATGCCGCGCCTCTGGCGCTAAATTGTGCAACTGTGCGTGGGTTGTCCACGCCCTGTGTGAACTCCAAATTTTGCATGGCAATTAGTGCGGTTCGGAAGTGCGAAAGCAAAATTTGAGAGTTTTTGGGCGTGGTGTCTTTTCTTTGGGTACTTTCTTTGGACAAGCAAACGAAGTTCATTCGTTCCTTTGAAAAACAATTAGACTACGGATAAAGAAAGTATCGCCGTCGGCAGACATACTGGCATTGTTTTTGTACCTTTATAAAGCAAACTAAGCATTATGAGGTCACTTTCACTCTCAATTATCGCGGCATTAACACTTGCAGGTACAACTGCATTTTCACAAATGGGACAGGGTTCGTCGCCACGCGGCAGCTACTCTGCGCCTTCGCACGGCACAATTTCTTCAGGCAGCAGCGGCGGTAGCTACAATTCGGCTCCATCGCGCGGCACCATCTATACCGACAGCAAATCTACCAACAGCGGAAGCTCTAACACGGGTTCTGGTTCAGGATCTACCTATACTCCTGACCGTAGTTCTGGTAGCTCAGGTAGCGGCTCTTCAAATAGCGGCTCATCGGGCAACAGCAGTTACAACTCAAATTCTAACTACAACAATGGGTATTATAATAACAGCTACTATAATGGCGGTTACTATAACAACAATAATAACTACTACAATACCGGTGGTTCAAACTCATCAGTAGGCAGCTCGGGTTCTTCAACCGGTTCTGCATCAAACAGTAATTACAGCAATAACAACAGCATTGCCCCCGACCAAATGCGTAACTACGCCAAGCAGGATATCCGCAAGGCGTTAGCGCAGTTCGACCGTTCATCGCAACAATACACCGTAAGCGGCACTACCCCATCTACCGTTACAGGTTTGGGTGGTACACGCATGAATATTAACCCAGCCGATTTGGTTACAGCCGACGGTCAGCCTATTAAAGGCGATATTAATGTTGAACTGAAAGAACTGGACAGCCCTGAGAAAATGGCACTTGCTGGCGCCCCAACCATGAGCAATGGCGATGTACTAATTTCGGGTGGCTCTTACTATTTCGGAATGACATCGGGCGGACAAGCAGTACAACTGGCCCCCGGCAAAACAATGGAGGTTCAACTGCCCCAAATTTCAAACGAGCCTGATATGGAAGTATACGTTGGCGAAGTTGATGGTAGCGGAAACGTTAACTGGAAACCAACCGGTAAACCCTTAACAGGCCTTAGCTACAACCGCGATGTAAACGGTGGTAATAACAATGGTGGCTCAGGTAACGAAACACCAACAGGTGGTAATGGTAACAATACAGGCAGTGGCACACGCCCAACTGCAGGTACTAATAACAACACCGGCACCAATAACAATAATGCAACGGGTGGCGGCATGGCTAATGCGTTTTATTCGCCTACACAACTAACACAGCTTGGTTGGGTAAATGCCGATAAAGGAAACCGTGGCGGTTGCCGCATGTTTGTAGAAGTAGAAGGTGTAGACCCTACCACTACCCAGGTGTTTATCATTTGCAAAGACGTTAAGACATTGGTTGAAGGTAAACCGGAACAAGGTTTCTCTACCAACAAATTCATATTTGAGAATATTCCTGCAAACCAGCCGGTTAAAATTGTAGCGGTATCTAAAGCATTTGGCACTGTTTACGCAGGCGAAATGCAAGCCAAAACCAAAGCACGTGCTAAGTTTACTTTGCCTATGAAACGCTCTACCGACAGCGAAGCGGCAGACATGTTTAAGAATAATTAATCGAGTATTTATATAAATGGAAAAGCCCTGACTTAACTGTCGGGGCTTTTTGTTTTTAATCTTCCAGGGTTACTCTTATTGCATAGACATCATCAGTACTGACTGCTATATTTAGATAGCCCCAGACAAACTGCTTGTTATCTGTTTCAGTTGTTATCCACCAACGCACAGCATCAGTATTCAAGTTCTCAAAATCGAACGTGATTTTATTCCCCCAAGAAAAACCCATACCACCTCCACCATTTTTAAAATTGCCAGCATCTGTTGGCACATAATTGCCAAGCTTTTTTAAAGATTCGGGTTTCATATCACCCACAACCAAATGCTCTACCTTAATGGTGTTTACCGTATCAGTAACATCAAACACAAACGGTATTTTAATAAAACCTACGCGTGGCTTTTTGCTCCAGCGTAAAAAACGATTGCTGCCTTCGCGCATTAGCCCTGCATACCAAACCAGTTTATTGGGTGTACGCTCTTTGGTGTCCATCCACCAAAGCCATTCGTAAGGGTGAATTTCGGGCCCGCCTTTATGGTTGCCGTCTAATACAAAAGCACCGTAACAACCAACGGTTGGGTTGGTTACGCTCCATGCCGGGTGGTTATCAATAGTAGTGCCCGGCAGGCAGGGCAAAAAGTATTTATTTAACGAGTCACGGTTCTTTTTTAAAGGAGTATGCTCGGGGTGAATGCGTAGCTTGGCAAGCTCGGCACCGGTTAACGTATCGGGGTTAATGCCTTTCTTTTTAAGAAAGTTTCGCCCCTTGCGCATTTTATCGCGTTGCGCCTGGTAGGCCATTTTTACCAATGCCTGGTACTTAGGTGTATGCTGAAACATTTGGAATGTAACATCATACTCGGTAAAAAAATCGCTGGATGGAGTCGACATTCCACCTTTTAATGTACCAACCATTGCATGCTTTTTACCATCAATAGCACGCCAACGTAGCCCGGCAAACGTGCGCAACATCCAGTTAAACAAACGTGTTTGGTGGGTAGATGTTTTAGTAGGCAATATACTATCGGTAAGCCCAACGGTAACCATATCGGTAATTAGCTCGCGCTCTACCCTGTTAGCAAAAACAGAATCCCTTTGGGTTTTAAGTTTATACAATAATTGAAAGTTGCCCGGTAGCTGAGCAAAAAGAGACGAGCCTGCAAAAACAAGCAGAACAATAAGTAGTTTTTTCATGCGGGGAATAAGTTACAAAGAAAACTCTTTCACCAAAGAGTGCATGTATTCTTCTACTTCTAAACTATCCCAGCGCTCGGTAATATTTGGCAATGCCATTACCTTTTCCATAATGCTGTTTTGCCACTGGCCAAGGGTTAAGGCATCGGCATAAGGTATATCGCTAAAGGTAACCATACTGTATAGGGGCAGCCACAATGTTGGGTGCTTCGCATTAAATTTAGCCTCTATCTTTTTACGTAGCACAAACATAGGGTCGGCAACTTTATCGCGCATCTCCACAAAGTTAATCAGTGCTAATTCAGCAACAGCATTTGCGTTTGGCTTACGTAGTTTTTCAAACTCAGCAAATACCCGGGTAAGGTCG
>JBIPNX010000253.1:0-4158 GCA_044378145.1 Flavobacteriales bacterium
CGGCGTTCTATCTCAGAAGGCAGCAAGCCGGCAAATATGGCGTTACGTGCATATTGTGTAGCAGTAGGAAGAATAGCAAAATACATATCCTCAACTTCTACTTTAAAGTACTCGTTAAGTATAGGTTGAATCACCTTCCACTGGTCAAAGCGCAGGTTATCAATCAATATAAAAAAGGTGCTGTCACTTTGGTCCATTACCGGCACAATCTTGTTTTTAAACAACGTATGCGACATGGTAGGCGCGTCTTTAGCGCTGCCGTTTAACCAGCTGATGTAGTTATTTGCTACAAAGCGAGAGAAAAGGTTATTGGCCTCTGTTTTCTGCATGGCCAAAATTTCGTCCATACCCTCTGTTTGCGATTTTGAAAGCTCCAACTCCCAGTAAACCAGCTTACGGTACATTTCTTTCCACTCCTCAGGGCTAAGCTTATCGCTCATGCTCATGCCAATATTGCGGAACTCCTGTTGGTAGGCAGATGAGGTTTTCTCCTTAATCAAACGCTTGTTATCCAACGATTTTTTAAGGGCAAGCAATATCTGGTTAGGGTTAACCGGTTTAATAAGATAGTCGGCAATTTTAGAGCCAATGGCATCTTCCATTATATGCTCTTCCTCGCTCTTGGTAATCATTATAATAGGTATGCCTGCATCTAAAGCCTTAATGCGGCTAAGGGTTTCTAAGCCCGATAGGCCAGGCATATTCTCATCTAAAAACACAATATCAAAATTGCCTGCGCCAAACATGTCTATTGCATCCTGGCCGTTGTTGGCGGTTTTTACTTCGTACCCTTTTTCTTTAAGAAATAAAAGGTGGGGTTTTAAAAGGTCGATTTCATCGTCGGCCCAAAGTATATTTATTTTGTCCATTCGTGTGTACGGTGTGTTGGGTGCGTAAAAATAGAAAATAGATATTAGTACGCTATTGTTTTGAAAGCATTATAACGCTTTAACCCACACAATAGTTTACCCATTTAAGTAAATAATTGTAAATAAACTGCAAAGCCTTGCTGTTGTAGTAAAATTTAACGTTTTTTGAACGCTCCCATAACCGGTTTGCCTTTCCAGCACTCGGGTTGGGTAAGGCCCATTATGTAGGCTATAGTAGCTGCCGTATCGTAGGTGTTTATTTCTGAAATAAGCGATACGTTTTTGTTTACCCCCGGCCCGCTGATAATCCAGGGGATGTTACGCTCTGCAAGGCTGGGGCCACCGTGGCCTTTGCCTTTGCCACCATGGTCTGCGGTTAGAATAATAACGGTATCATCATAAACCCCGGCAGCTTTAAGTGCAGCAATTACAACTCCTACTAACGAATCGGCTTTGGCTACTGCTTTGTAATATCCGTCGGTATTGTGTCCAATACTGTGGCCTGCATGGTCTACATGGTCAAAATGCAGAAACAGTAAATCGGGCATGCCTTTTTTAATCACATCAACAGCTGCAATGGCTGTGCTGTCTTCGGTTTTGGTATGCTTGCGCATGGTCAGGTCTTTGTCTTCAACTAAGCGTGCATAATCATCCCAATGGTGTAAAACCACAATTTTAGATGTCGGTTTTTGCTCGCGCAATATGGTGTAGATTGATGGGAACAACCTGCCTTTTGGCCTGCCGCAATACGCAGTTCCGGTGGCCTTTTTCATGCTGAAACCATTGCGGGGAATGTTTGTATTCTTAGGAGGTGCGCCCATAATCATGCTCGCCCAGTTTTGGCTGCTGCTACTGGGCATAACACACTTGGCAGTATAGGTTGATGCTCCGTTTTTAGCCAGTTCATCAATATTTGGGGTTTCTGCCTTTGGAAAAGCATATCCACCTAATCCATCAATGCCAATAAGTAAAACATATTTGGGTTTCTGCGCTAATAAAGGAAGCGAGCAAAAAGTTAAAAGAATAAAAAGCAGTTTTTTCATGCCGTTAAGATACAGAATGCAGCATGTATCTACCTTAACAAAACATTAAGAATTACCCTACTAGTCTCCTATGATAATTTATCTGTCCTAAATGGTAGTTAAGGTGCGTAAGCAAATGCAACAATAAGTGATGCACAGTTACAGGGTCTTTCCATTTATCCTCGGGGTAAATTTCCTCCAGTTGAGCGGTCGTTAACGCTCCAACAGTGGATTTAACAATACCTATTACTTCGTCAATATCAGCAATGATTTTCTCCCTTGGAACATCTTTGGTTGTGAACTCAGCATCGCGGTTGCGCACGTAGCCTGTGTTGCCTAATACAGTGCCGACAAAGTTTTTAAGGTTGCCCACTATATGCAGACCCAGGTTACCCGCGCTGTTGCCAATACCGGGTGCAACAACCCACATGGTACCTTCGTTTTCGTAAGCAAGTAATTCGGTTTTGAGTTTCTCTAAATCACGCTCAAATAAATCGGATAAGGTTTGTTGTAGCATAGCTTTTCAAACTAAAAGTTATAAGTGAAAAGATAAAAATTTATGGGCTTAATTGTACAGAAAATTTTCGATTAGTATTAAAGTCCCCCTCACTCCTTTAGGAGAGGGGGATTTAGGGGGTGAGGGAAAAAAGGGGCAAACAAAAAGCCCCAACATTGCTGTCGGGGCTTTTAATATTATTACTCAGGGAGTGATTACTGAATAACCAGTTTTTGCGTTTGCATGCCTTTGGCACCGGCAGTTTTTACAATGTAAAGACCGGCAGTTAAGTTAGCGGTGTTTACTTTGTGTGTAGTAACATCAGTTGTTATTTTGGTTTCGTAAACCAAACGGCCACTGATATCAATTAACTGAACGGTAGTGTTTTTAAGCGATGTGCCTGCAATAGAAATGTTAAGGTCAGATGTTGCAGGGTTTGGGTATATGCTAAGTTTACCAACTGTTTTAGTAGCTTCTTCGGTACCGGCTAAACCGTCGCAAATAACTTGCTCTAAAAAGTCGCGAACAACCCAGTAGGTGCTATCCATATAAGTACCATTGGTAGCATACGGAACGTGGTCTTGACCAGGGAAGGTTTTTAACACGTTTGGTACACCAACATGGTTAGCACGGGCATGAATGTCGCGGCTACCCGATACTGGGATAATTGGAATACCAAATACAGTAATAGTAGCTGTATTGTAAGGTACTGTAGCATCTTCGTCGCCATGAACGCTAACTATAGGCTCATCGCCTGCTACTAACCAAGAGCTGTCGGCCAAAGCGCCACATAAGTTAACCACCGCACGTATGTTTGATGGGTAGCCCGGGTTGCCACTACTGCCTTCTAATCCGTTTACACCGGTAGTGTCAACGTAGCTAGGCACTTCGTTATTTTGGTCAAGGTAAGCAAGGTGTATGGCAGTTAAACCACCTGCCGAGCTACCACCACCAATAATATAATCAGGGTTAATACGGTAAGTATTGGTTGTTGCAGCGTCTTTACGGAAAAAACGAACAGCAGCTTTCATATCATGCACCGCACGCAAAAGGGCTTGCGCCGCAGTTGCCTGGCTTGGTATACCCATGCCTAAACGGTAGTTTATAGAAGCGGTAACGTAGCCTAGTTTTGCAAATCGTTTGCAAAGTTCGGTAACGTCGCCATCGTCTTTAGTACCGGTAATAAAGGTACCACCGTGGACAAAGATTATAAGCGGGCGTTGTGCCAGGTTATCATTATCAGGCTGAAAAACGTCTAATGTCAACACCTGGTTTTGGCCGTTGATATTAATGTTCTGGCCAAACTCAATGTTTGTTGTTTCCGTGAATGTCGGAAATATTGGAGGGTCAACGTAACGGCCATTGCTGCAATCAAGCTGGGCAAAAGCCATTCCCGATGCCATTAGAGCTACAATGGCTAGCGAAAACTTTTTAATATTCATGGTTATTTATGAGTGGTTAGGTTTTATTCTATTACAAGTTTACGGGTAATTGATCCGCTTGGGCGGGCAATTTCTACAATGTATATACCTTTTGGTAAAGCGCTGTCTATTACGCGTACAAATTTGCCTGTTTGTTTGCCAAGGTCAATATTTAATACTGTTTGGCCAACAATGTTGCGTACAATAATAGCAGTATTCTCATTACCGTTTAAGCCCATGGCTACAGTAAACTGGCCATTGTTTGGGTTAGGGTAAATGTTCAGGTCGGTAACATTGTCAAGCACATCGCTTAAACCGTTTTTAATAAAGTTAATAGTATCTGAGTAGGT